>NZ_JBHVDX010000441.1:0-3236 GCF_042802555.1 Streptomyces sp. NPDC057474
CCGCTTCCCACGTTCTTGAGTTCGTAGTAGCCGTCGCCCGCCTCGACGAGCGTCCACTTCTGTGAGTCGGCGGTGGAGGGGGTGTTCTGGACGACGGCGGCTCCGGGGGTGGTGGAGCTGTCGCGGATGGCCAGGTTGAGGTTGCTGTTGACGTTCTTGATGGTCCAGGCTCCGCCGCCCGCGGACTGGAAGGTGAACAGTTGGCAGGAGCAGGCGGAGTTCTGCCACTGGCTGGCGGCCGTACCCGCAGTGGTGGAGGCCTGGGGGATGTCGAGGTAGCGGCCGCTGTTCTTGTTGACCAGGACGTACTGACCGGTGCCCAGCGGGGGCAGGGCGGTCTGGGCGAAGTCCCAGCGCTGGCAGTCGCAGCTGGTGCCGCTCCACTGGACGGCGTTGGTGCCGGTGGCGGTGGAGGCGTTCGGGATCTCCAGGAGCTTGCCGGTCACACGGTTGGTGATCGTGTAGCCGCCGGCCTGGTGCGGGGAGACGGCCCACTCGTGGTCGAGGGTGCCGTTGTCGTCCCACTGCAGGATCCGGGCGCCGTTGGCGGTGGACTGGTTCTCCACCCCGAGGACCTTGCCGCTGGCCACGTTGAAGATCTTGAAGAACCCGGACGGCTGCTGCACGAACCGCCACTGCTGGTCGGTGGCGTTGGTCGTGGTCCGCTGGGTCGCGCCCGCACCATTGGCGGTGGAGCCGCCGGCGATGGTGAGCGTCAGGTCGCTGTTCGCGTTCGACAGGGTGTAGGTGGCGCCGTCGGAGATCCCGCCGCCCAGGTCGATGGTGCTGTACGTGACCGGGTTGACGCCCGTGCTTCGCCCGCGTCCCCCACTGAACACCATCAGGCTGTGACCGTCGGTCAGCGGGAGCATGCCCCGGCTGTACCCGCCGGCGACGTTGGAGTTGATGCGCGTCCAGGTGTCCGCGGCCCCGTTCTGCGTGTTGACGAACAAATCGTCCGCACTGTTGGCGCTGACGGCGAGGGTGCCGTTCGGACCGCCGGTGGGCAGCCAGGTGATGAAGGGAGTGCCACGGGGAACGACGCCGTCCGTCGTACGCAAGGGAATGCCCGTGACGGAGTCGAACGCTTCGGGGTCGGGGGAAATCTTGTAGTAGACGGCGAAGTTGCCCGCGGGGGAGCCCCCGTACTCGTATGTCATGACGTAGTTGCCGTTGGGCAGCTTCGCGACGGTGGCCATACCCGGCCGCTGGCTGTAGGTGGGCATCGCCACGTCGTCCACGACCGGACCCCAGTTGCGGATGTCCGTGGAGACCTGGTGCACGAGCTTCTGGCCGTGGTCGGGGTCGCGCTGGTCGGAGTAGTAGACGATCAGCTTGCCGTTGGCGACGAGGAAGAACGGCTCCCACACGGGAGTGTTGCCATTGCCGTTCTGGTCGAAGGCCGGGCCACCGGTGGCGATGTTGCTGACGAAGGTCCAGGTCTGTCCGCGGTCGGTGCTGGCATAGACATCGATCTTGATGGCGGAACGGTCGGCGGGGACGGAGGCTCCGGCGGCCAGGATGGTGCCCGCCGGGAAACCGCCCATCGCCGTCGGCAGCTCGAACAGCTCGGGCTGCCAGCGCATGCCCCAGCCGTTCTGGGTGTCGGCGACCTCGGAGATCTTCGTCCAGGAGTTGCCGTTGTCGGTGCTGCGGTAGATCGGGAGGACCGGCGTGCCGGAGGTGTACTGCTCGAAGGTGGCGAGCATCGTGCCGTTGGCGGAGCCGTTGTACTGCAGACGCATCGCCCGCGGGTAGTACGACCCGGGTGAGGGCGCGTTCGAGGGCGGGGTGTACATCGTCTGCGACGGACGGGCCAGGGCGTCCGCCCGGCCGGCCGCCGGCAGGACCAGCGTCGCCACCGCGGCCAGCAGGGCGACCACCAACGTCAGGAGGAAGAAGGGACGGGAACGCGGAGCGGCGCCGGGTCTGGCGCCTGTCTGCGCAGGGGACATTGCGGCTCCCGGGGGAAGGGATGGGAATGTGTTTCACTGCCCGCCGCACACCGGACTGATCCAGGCGTGGAACGGCGGAGTAGAGGAGTGATCAACCGGCGCGACAGCGCGGACTGCGCGGAGGCAGGAAGGGAGTTGTGCGGCGTGGTAGGGCTCAGGTGGTGCTGAGTACCGTCCGGTCCCGGCGGAAGGGCGGGGGTGCGGTCGAGCCGCGGACGACGAGTTCGACGGGTAGCTCGCTCGCCGGAGGAAGATCGGCCTTCGGCGTCTCGATGGCGTGCACGAGGAGCCTGATCCCTTCCCGCGCGGCGGCGTCGAAGGGTTGACGCACGGTGGTCAGGGGCGGGGTGATGTAGGCGAAGACGGGGTTGCCGTCGAAGCCCACGACGCTGATGTCCTCCGGCACCCGGCGGCCGGCCTCCCGCAGGGCGTGGATCAGGCCGATGGCCATCTCGTCGCCCGCGGCGAACACGGCGGTCACGGAGTCGTCCGCGGCCAGCTCCCGGCCCGCCTCGTAGCCGGAGGCGGGCGACCAGTCGCCTTCGAGCAGGTGTGGTTCGACCGCTCCCCGAGCCGCGAGCGCCGCCCGCCAGCCCTCGACACGGTCCTTCGAGGCGTACCACTGCCCCGGACCGGCCAGGTGGTGAACGGTCGGATGGCCCAGATCCAGCAGGTGATCGGTGGCTGCCCTCGCCAGCTCGTACGCGCCCACCCCCACCGTCAGGGTCCGGTCAGAGGTGAAGGCCGGCGGTGCGCCCAGGAAGAGGACGGGCACGTCGATCATGACGGGCACCTCCCCTTCCACGATGGGCTCGGATACGACGACGCCGTCAACTCCCTGTTCAAGGAGCGACATCACGGCGCCGGCAATGCCTTCGGGGTCACCGTCCACGGTGTTGACCACACGAAGCGCGTAACCGGCGTCCCGTACTGCGCTCTCGATCCCCACGAGAAGCGAAGCCGTTCCGTATCCGGCGGTCCCTAGTGCCACGACCCCGATGGACCGGTTACGGCCGGAGGCCAGTGCCCGGGCCGCATGGTTCATTCGGTACCCGAGTTCCTCCGCGGCTTCGAGAACGCGTCGACGGACCTCCTCGGAGACGTACGGCTCGTTGTTGAGAACCCGCGACACCGACTTGCGCGAGACCCCGGCCACACGGGCCACGTCCTCGCTGCGCGGCACGGGAAAACCCGCGTCACGCCCCACCAGTGGTGTCATGAGAGCTCCCGACGGCCGAATGCATCGAACGAGGTCAACTGTATGACCGCGCGGTCACTGAC
>NZ_JBHVDX010000442.1:0-3102 GCF_042802555.1 Streptomyces sp. NPDC057474
GATCTCGGTCGGCCGGAGGCTCCCTGACCGGTGGGTGCGGTGGGTCAGTACTTGCGGGTGGGGAGGGCTTCCTTGGCCTGGGCCTGCAGGAAGTCGCTCTCCTTGGTCTTGATCCAGCGCTCGACCGAGCCGCCGTCGTGGACCGTCTGGACGACCTCCATCAGCTGGGGGCCGAGCAGCGGGTTGCACTCGACGATGGCGTTGATCTTGCCTTCGGACATGGCCACGAAGCCGTCCTTCACACCGTCGACCGTGACGATGAGGATGTCCTTGCCGGGCTTCTTGCCGGCCGCCTCGATGGCCTGGATGGCGCCGATGCCCATGTCGTCGTTGTGCGCGTAGAGCACGTTGACGTCCGGGTTGGACTGCAGGAAGGCCGCCATGACCTGCTTGCCGCCGGCGCGGGTGAAGTCGCCGGTCTGGCTGACGACGATCTCCCAGTCGTCCTTGTGCTCGGCGTCCATGATCTCCTTGAAGCCCTTGGCGCGCTCGATCGCGGGGGCGGCACCGGTGGTGCCCTCCAGCTGGGCGATCTTCACCTTGCCCTTGTGACCGGCCGTCTCCAGGACCTTCTCCAGGATCTTGGCGGCGCGGCGGCCCTCGTCGGTGAAGTCGGAGCCGACCAGGGTGACGTACAGGGACTCGTCGGAGGTCTCGACGGAGCGGTCGGTGAGGATGACCGGGATCTTCGCGGTCTTGGCCTCCTTGAGCACCGCGTCCCAGCCGGTGACGACCACCGGCGAGAAGGCGATGACGTCCACCTTCTGCGCGATGTAGCTGCGGATCGCGGAGATCTGGTTCTCCTGCTTCTGCTGGGCGTCGGAGAACTTGAGGGTGTAACCCGCCTCCTCGGCCGCCGACTTCACCGAGTCGGTGTTGGCGCTGCGCCAGCCGCTCTCCGAGCCGACCTGGGAGAAGCCGAGGGTGATCTTCTTGCTGCCGCCGCCGGCGGAGTCGGTACCGGTGGAGCTGTCGTCCTCCTTGGCGCAGGCCGTCAGACCGGCCGCGGCCACCACGCCGACCGCCGCGGTGAGGAAGTTACGTCTGTTGAGCATGTCTTCTCCTTTGAAGAGCCGGTCCGAGGACGGACCGCTGGTACTCGTGGTGGACCGGCCGCACTACGTCCAACCTGTCGATCATTGTTCGAAATGTCGGCCACGCTGATGGATGGGAAACGCTTGGTCGTTCGGTGCCGCGTCAGCCCGGAGCGGTCCCCGGCTGGGGAAGGTACGGGAAGGTGCTGGCGCGGACGACGAGTTGGGGTTCGATGGCGATCCGGGACGGCCCGGCAGGGGTCCGGCCCTCGATCAGGTCGAGCAACAGGGCGATGCTGCGCTGGCCCACCGTCGAGAAGTCCTGCCGGACGGTGGTGAGCGGCGGGGCGAAGAACTCCGACTCCGGGATGTCGTCGAAGCCGACCACCGCGACGTCCTGGGGCGTGCGTACCCCCGCCTCCCGCAGCGCGCGCAACACCCCCAGGGCCATCTGGTCGTTGGCGACGAAGACGGCGGTCAGGCCGCGGCCCACCCAGCCGGCCAGTTCCTGGCCCGCCCGGTAGCCCGACAGCGGGCTCCAGTCCCCGTGCAGCGGCTGCGGCGGTTCGACGCCCGCCTCTTCGAGGGTGGCCCGCCAGCCGACGGTCCGGTCCGCCGCCTCCTGCCAGTCCTCGGGACCGGCGAGGTGCCAGACCCTGCGGTGCCCTGCGGCGAGCAGATGACCGGTGGCCAGCCGCGCGCCCAGCTCCTGGTCCACGTTGACGCTGGGGATCTCCGAACCGGAGCCGGTGCCCACGGCCACCACCGGGAAGGGGTGCCGGAGTTCGGCGAGGGCCGCGACCGCCGACCGCTGCGGGGCGAGGGCGATCACCCCCTCCACACCGCCGTCACTGAGGCGGTCGACGGCCTCGGAGAGCGTCTCCACGGTCAGTTCGCGCAGACTGACCGTCGAGACGAGGTACCCCTCGGCCCGTGCCGCCTCCTCCAGCGCGAACAGTGTGCTGGCCGGACCGTAGAGCGTGGTGTTGGAGGCGACCACGCCCAGCGTCTGGGTACGCCGGGTCACCAGGGCCCGTGCGGAGGAGTTGCGGCGGTAACCCATCTCCTCGATCGCGCGCTGCACCCTCGCCCGGGTCTCGATCCGCACGTTGGGGTGGTCCCCCAGGACGCGGGAGACGGTCTGATGGGAGACACCGGCCTGGCGGGCCACGTCGGCCATGGTGGGCGGCCGGAGCTGTGAGTGGGTCACGGCCGCACCTCCTCGGCGGTCGACGGTGGACAGGTCATGTGCTGCGGGTAAGTCCTGTGGTGGCGATGGGTCCCGCGCCACGGACGGGTCTTGTGCGGCGGGCGACTGGTTCCGCGCCGTCGGCTTCACGCCGGGATTCCGGAAAGCCCCAGGTCAGCCGCTGGTAAGGCGAGTTGGGGCGCTGCTGGCACGGCGCTCGTACCTCCTCGGATGCCCTGGGGCGTCGACTGGTGAATGCGGAGGTCATTGTGAGCGCTAACAATTCATGGCGGTCAAGAGGGCTGCGTCAGGGAAGGCGTCACGGTTGCATAACGCAGCAGTCGGTGCGAGTGGGGGACGGCCGTTCGGGGCACGGCGAAGCCTCCGGGCGCGGACCCCGGCCCGGGGGCTTTGACCTGCGGTTATCGCTACGAGCACCACCACAGGAACTGCTTGCACGTCTCCGAGGGACTGGGCTCCGGAGTGGGGTCGTCCGCGGTCGGTTCGGTGGTCGGGGTGTCGGTGTCCTCGGGGTCGGAGGTCGGGTCCTGCGCCGAAGGAGCGGGGCTCGCCGTGGCGTTGGAGGCCGAGCGGTCCTTGGGCTTGTCCGCGTCCTCGTCGCCCTCCTCGTCGCCGGACTTCTCGGACTCCGAGGCGGACGGGGACGCCGATTTATCCGGCTTCTTCCCGTCCTTGTCGGCCTCGGCCAGGTCGTCCGAGCCGTCGCCGGCCTTCTCGGCGTCGTCCTCCGAAGCCGTCGGGGACGCGTCGGAGACGTCGTCCACGGAGGCCGCGCGCGGCTCCGTCGGCGGTGCCTCCATGCCGAGTTCGGCGAGGCTCAGTCCGCCCGCGGCGAGCAGCAGGCCGGCCCCGATCATC
>NZ_JBHVDX010000443.1:0-2993 GCF_042802555.1 Streptomyces sp. NPDC057474
CTGTGGGGGGTTTTCGTCAGCGGGGGTCGTCCCCGCCGGGCGGCGTCGGGTGGACTTCCACCGTCGGCGGGGGTTGTGGTGGCTGGGCCCCGGCCCGGCGGCCTAGGGCAAAGGGCCCCGGCGCTTTGCGGCCCGCGCACGAGGCGGTGTGGGCGGTCCCGTTCCTACGTTGGGATCACCGCCGACCGGTTCGGGAGGCGGTCGAGGACGAGGGGACGAATGTCATGCCGGTAGCGATCATCACGGGGGCCTCGAAAGGGCTGGGCCGGGCACTCGGCGCGGCGCTGGCGGAGCGCGGGTGGGACCTGGTGCTCGAGGCCAGGACCGCCGAGGTCCTGAAGGAGACGGCGGCGGAGCTGTCGGCGTACGGGACGCGGGTGGAGGCTCTGCCGGGGGATGTCACGGACGCCGGGCACCGGACCGGGCTGGTGGCGGCGGCGCGTGGGCTGGGCGGGGTCGACCTGCTGGTGAACAACGCGAGCGCGTTGGGTGCCGAGCCGCTCGTACGGCTGGAGGGGCTGGCCCTGGACGGGCTGCGGCGGGCCCTGGAGGTCAATGTGGTCGCGGCGCTGGGGCTGGTCCAGGAGGCGCTGCCGTTGTTGCGGGCCTCCGGCGCGGGCGCGGTGATCGGCGTGAGCTCGGACGCGGCGGCCGAGGCGTACGAGACGTGGGGCGGCTACGGGGCCTCCAAGGCGGCGCTGGACCATCTGTCGGCGGTGCTGGCCGAGGAGGAGCCGGGGCTTCGGGTGTGGGCCGTGGACCCCGGGGACATGGGCACGGACCTGTACGCGGCGGCCGTACCGGACGACGACGATCCGCGGCCGAGCCCGAAGAGTGTGGTCCCGGCCTTTCTGCGATTGCTCGACGAGCGGCCGGCCAGTGGCCGCTACGGGGCGCCGTCCCTGCTGGAGGGGCGATGACGACGGCGACGGTGCGTGTCCCGGAGGAGTTGCACGCGCGCGTGCCGGCCGAGCAGCGCGGGCCGGGCCTCGACCGGGACGGCGTACGGCTGCTGGTGTCGCACGGTACGGAGGTGTCTCATCACGAGTTCGTGGCGCTGCCGGGGCTGCTGCGGGCGGGGGACCTGCTGGTCGTCAACACGTCGCCGACGCTGGCGGCGGCGGTGGACGGGACGATCGGGGACGCGCGCGTGGTGGTGCATTTCTCCACGCGGGGCGACGACGGGCGGTGGGCCGTGGAGCTGCGGGATCCGGACGGGCGCGGCACTACGCGCGCGCGTGCGGGCGGTCCCGCGGGGACGGAGGTGCGGCTTCCCGGGGGCGTACGGCTGGTCCTGGAGGAGCCGCTGAGCGAGCGGGGCGAGCGGCTGTGGTGGGCACGTGCGTCCTCACCGGCGGTCGTCGGGGTGCGGCGGGAGCACGGGCGGCCCATTCGTTACTCCTATACGGAGCGGGATCAGCCGTTGTCCGTGTATCAGACGGTGTTCGCGTTGCCGTCGCAGGACGGGGCGGGGAGTGCGGAGATGCCGAGTGCGGGGCGGCCGTTCACGGCGCGGCTGGTGGCGGAGCTGGTGAGCCGGGGGGTGCAGTTCGCGCCGGTCACGCTGCATACCGGGGTGGCGTCGGCGGAGGCGCACGAGCCGCCGTACCCGGAGCGGTTCGCGGTGCCGGAGGCGTCGGCGCGGCTGCTCAACGCGGCGCGGGCGGGTGGCGGGCGGGTCGTCGCGGTGGGGACGACGGCGGTGCGGGCCGTGGAGTCCGCCACCGGGTCCGACGGCGTCGTACGGGCGCGTGAGGGCTGGACGGATCTGGTGGTGACGCCGGAGCACGGGGTGCGGGTGGTCGACGGGCTGCTGACGGGCCTGCACGAGCCGGAGGCCTCGCACCTGCTGATGCTGGAGGCGGTCGCGGGGCGGGCGGCGATCGACCGCGCGTACGAGGAGGCGGTCGGGGGGCGCTACCTGTGGCACGAGTTCGGGGACGTGCATCTGATCCTCCCAGGAGAGGGGCCTCACGTAGTGCATTGCTCACGCAACTGCTAGTAAAGGCTCGGCACGCTCGATGTGAGCCCGCGCATAGGGCGCACATCACGTACGACGCTCCTTAGGAGATGAATAGGGCCGGTTTGAGCGGGGCAGACGTGCTGTTCTGTCCCATTTTGCCGTTTCCGTCTCAACTATGAAGCTTCGTACGTCACACCTTTGCCATCGAATTTTGCGGCCGCTAAGAATGGCTGACGTCGCTCGACGCCGCGGGTTTTCGACCGCGGCGTTTGCGCTGGAAGAGCAGTGTCCTGAACCGGCCCGAGAGCGACCTCCGCGCTATTCGAAGAGGTCCATCACTTCATGCCCAAGAACGCCAACACCCTCGTCCACCGTCTCGCCCTGACCAAGACCCACAAGCTGTCGTTCGCCGGAGTGGCCGCCGTCGGCGCCGCCTCCCTCGCGTTCTCGCTGGTGCCGGCCGAGGCTCAGACCTCCGCGAAGACGGTGTCCGCGGCGCCGGTGGCGTTCAGTCAGAACGCGGCCCAGGCGACCAAGGCGAGCGTCACCGACCAGGCGGCCGACGCCGACAAGAAGGCCGCCGCCGCCGCGGCCAAGAAGAAGGCCGAGCAGGAGCGCGCGAAGAAGGAGGCCGCGAGCCGGTCCGCCAAGCGCGCCGCCCAGGTCAAGGCCGCCGCCGCGAAGTCGTACCCGAACAACCTCGACGGCTGGATCCGCGAGGCGCTCGACATCATGAAGAAGCACAAGATCCCGGGCACCTACAACGGCCTGCACAAGAACATCATGCGGGAGTCCTCGGGCAACCCGAACGCCATCAACGACTGGGACATCAACGCCATCAACGGCGTCCCGTCGATCGGTCTGCTGCAGGTCATCAAGCCGACCTTCGACGCGTACCACGTCCCGGGCACGGCCAAGAGCCAGTACGACCCGGTCGCCAACCTGACGGCCGCCGCGAACTACGCCGCCGACCGCTACGGGTCGATCGACAACGTCAACAGCGCGTACTGAGGCCTGCTCGGACCTCTGA
>NZ_JBHVDX010000444.1:0-2973 GCF_042802555.1 Streptomyces sp. NPDC057474
TCGGGCCGTACGCCCCAGGATTCCAGCAGGCGGTAGAGGGCGACCTCGAAGGCGAAGAGGGCGGGCTGGGCGTGCTCGGTGCGGTTCAGCCGCTCCGCGTCGTCGCCGAGGACCACCGCGCGCAGTCCGGGGACGCGCTCGCACACGGCGTCGAAGGTTTCGGCGAACACCGGGTGGGCCGCGTGCAGTTCGCGGCCCATCCCCGGCCGCTGGGCACCCTGCCCGGTGAACAGGAACGCGGTCCTGCCGCCGGTGCGGGCGGTGCCGGTGACCGTGCCGGGCAGCGGCGCTCCGTCGGTCAGGGCCCGCAGTTGGGCGGCGAGTCCGTCCCGGTCGGCGTCGACGAGGACGGCCCGGTGGGAGAACGTGGTACGGGTGGTCGCCAGCGCCAGGGCTGTGTCGGCGAGCGGAACACCCGGGTGCCCGGTCACATGGTCGAGGAGTTGTGCGGCCTGGGCGCGCAGGGCGTCCCGGCTGCGGGCACTGATCACCCACGGCACCGGACCCCCGCCCGGCACCCCACCCGGCACCCCACCCGACTCCTCCGCCACCGACTCCTCGGGGACGGCCTCCAGCACCACATGCGCGTTCGTCCCACTGATACCGAACGACGACACACCCGCACGACGCGGACGCTCCACCGACTCCGGCCAGTCCCGCGCCCGGGTCAGCAACTCCACCCCACCCGACGACCAGTCCACATGCGACGACGGCGCATCCACATGCAACGTCGCCGGCACCACCCCGTGCCGCATCGCCAGCACCATCTTCATCACACCAGCCACACCCGCACCCGCCTGCGTGTGACCCACATTCGACTTCACCGAACCCAGCCACAACGGCCGCCCATCGGCCCTGTCCCGCCCGTACGTGGCCAGCAACGCCTGCGCCTCGATCGGATCACCCAACCGCGTCCCCGTACCGTGCGCCTCCACCACATCCACCTCGGACGCCGACACCCCCGCATCCACCAGAGCCGCACGGATCACCCGCTGCTGAGCCGGACCGTTCGGCGCACTCAACCCGTTCGACGCACCATCCTGATTCACCGCCGAACCACGCACCACCGCAAGAACCGGATGCCCCAGCCGCCGCGCATCCGACAACCGCTCCACCAACAACAGACCACCACCCTCCGAAAACCCCGTCCCGTCCGCCGCATCCGCGAACGCCTTGCACCGCCCGTCCACCGCCAGCCCCCGCTGACGACTGAAGTCCACGAACAGACCGGGTGAGGCCATGACGGTCACGCCGCCGGCGAGGGCGAGGTCGCACTCGCCGCTGCGCAGCGACTGTGCGGCCAGGTGGAGGGCCACCAGGGAGGCGGAGCAGGCGGTGTCGACGGTGACCGCCGGGCCTTCCAGGCCGAAGGTGTACGACAACCGGCCGGAGACGACGCTGGCGGCGTTGCCGGTCAGCATGTAGCCCTCGAAGTCCTCGCCGGAGGCGGCGAGCATGCCGGTGTAGTCCTGCCCGTTGGTGCCGGCGAACACGCCGGTGCGGCTGCCGCGCAGCGAACGCGGGTCGATGCCCGCCCGCTCGAACGTCTCCCAGGCCATCTCCAGCAGCAGACGCTGCTGCGGGTCCATGGCGACGGCCTCGCGCGGCGAGATGTTGAAGAACGCCGGGTCGAACCCGCCCGCGTCGCTGAGGAATCCACCGGTCCGGGTGTAGACGGTGCCGACCTTGCCGGGGTCGGGGTCGTAGAGGGCGTCGAGGTCCCAGCCGCGGTCCTCGGGGAAGGGCACCAGGCCCTCCTCGCTTTCCAGGAGCATCCGCCACAGTTGTTCGGGGGTGCGGATGTCGCCGGGGAAACGGCAGCCCATGGCGACGATGGCGATCTCGTCATCGATGGCGGCGGAGCGGCGTGGGGTGTCGTCCGGGGTGACGGGCACGGTGTCGGCGGCGACCTCGGCCAGCAGGAAGTCGGCGAGGGCGCGGCAGTTCGGGTGGTCGAAGACGAGGGTGCTGGGCAGGCGCAGGCCGGTGATGCGGTTCATGCCGTTGCGCAGTTCGACGGCGCTGAGCGAGTCGATGCCCAGGTCGGTGAAGGGGCGTTCCGGTTCGACGGCGTCGGCGGCGGGGTAGCCGAGGACGCCCGCGACATGGCCGCGCACGATCTCCAGGACGGCTCCGGCCCGTTCGTAGTCGGGCAGGGCGGCCAGGTGGGTGTGGAGCGAGGAGGCGTCGGCGGTGGCGGGTGCGCTGTCCTGGCGCGCCATGTCCAGCGCCCGGCGGGCGGCGGGCAGTTCGTCCAGCAGGTGGCTGGGGCGGGGCGCGGTGAAGGACGGGGCGTAGGTGTCCCAGCGCAGGTCGGTGACGACGACGTGGGTGTCGCCGAGGTCGAGGGCGTGGCCGAGGGCCTCGCAGGCGGCGGCGGTGTCCATGGGGTGGACTCCGTGGCGCCGCATGCGGTCGCCCGCCGCGTCGCCGACCATGCCGCCGTCGGCCCACAGTCCCCAGGAGACGGCGGTGGCGGGCAGTCCGGCGGTTCGGCGCTCGGCGGCGAGGGCGTCGAGGTAGGCGTTGCCGGGGGCGTAGTTGCCGAGGCCCGCGCCGCTGAGGACGCCCGCGGTGGAGGAGAACAGTACGAAGGCGGAGAGGCCGAGGTCACGGGTGAGCTCGTGCAGGGCGCGGGCGGCGGTGGCCTTGCCGCGCAGGACGGGGTCCATGCGGCCGGGGGTGAGTGAGTCGATCACGCCGTCGTCGAGGGACCCGGCCGCGTGGAACACGGCGTCGAGGGGCCTGTCGGCGGGCACGGCCGCGAGCAGCCCGGCGAGGGCGGCGCGGTCGGACACGTCGCAGGCGGCGAGGGTGACGTCGACGCCGCGGGCGGCCAGTTCGTCGCGCAGGCCGGTGGCACCGGGCGCGTCGGCGCCGCGGCGGCCGGCCAGCACCAGGTGGGTGGCGCCGCGGTCGGCGAGCCAGCGGGCGACATGGCCGCCGAGGGCGCCGGTGCCGCCGGTGACGAGG
>NZ_JBHVDX010000445.1:0-2886 GCF_042802555.1 Streptomyces sp. NPDC057474
CAGGGCGGCACCTGCCCACGTCGATCCGCACGATCTGCGGGTCGTGGTCGCTCGCCTGGTCCGCGAACTCGGCGTTGATGTGCACGACGTCGTAGTGTAGCGGGCGGTGCCCCGGCCGGCCGGTCACGTCGGGTTTCGGCGGCCGGCCGTGACGGCCCGCCCCGGCCACGAACGCCCCTTCCGCCCGCTGGCTGTCACTGGCTGTGGCTACGGTGCCCGCAGCCACAGCCACAGCCAGACGGGCAGGAGGGACGCCGTGACCGTCGCGGAGTCCACCCAGTGGGAAGACCTGTTCGCCCAGGACGTCGACGGTGTCGAGGGGCAGTTCACAAGACCCGCCGACGTCCACGGCCCGGCCTGGGGCGCCTACGACGGCGCCCGGCTCCTCGGCAGGGTCCACGCCGACCTCATGGGCCCGCCACCCACTCGCCCACGACTCGCCGGTCTCGTCGACGGGGCGATCACGGGACCGAGGAACGCCTACGCGGCGCGGATCACCGTCCTACACCGTGCCGGGTGGTCAGGAGCACCAGCCTCCGGTGAGGTGGGAGAACTCCTTCCAGGCGGCCCTGGTCTTGGTTCCGGCATCGCCGTCGATGCCGCCGGTGTCGTAGCCGACGTAGGTGAGGAAGCGCTGGAGGCCGCGGATGGTGTTGGGGCCGACGTCGCCGTCGACAGTTCCGGCGTTGTAGCCGCGGTCGTTGAGGAAACGCTGCCAGGCTTTCCAGCTGTTGGTGCCGAGCTCGCCGTCGATCGTGCCGGGACTGAACCCGGCGTCACGGACGTAGCACTGGACACTCCGGGCTTCCCAGTTGGTGAGGCCGAGGTTGTTGACGGCCTGGATCGTGACGGTCTGGGTGGGGACGTGCTGGGCGGGCGCGGCGGCGGCTGTGGTTGCGCCGGCGAGGGTGCCGATGCTGAGGGCGGCGGCTGTGAGGGTTCCTAACAGCGCTTTCGTGAGCGTGCTCGATACCATGCGTGTTTCCCCCTAATACGGGAGTGACTCGGTCGGCGACGACACTACCGCCGGGCGTTTGTGGAACCGGTGGCGCCGGTTGTGAGAGTTTGACCGGCCCTGGTCAACCTTGCGGGACGGCCGGAGTTCCACATCAACTCCCCTACAGACTGCCCGATTGCAGCACGAGATCCACTACCGGCATTGCCATCGGCCGCATGCGAATCCGCCGGCGGGCGGGACGCGCACGCCGGCGCAGTCGCCGTCGCCGTCGCCGTCGCCGCAAGTCTTCGTTTCCATACGGCCCGACGCCAGGGGAACGACAGCCCCCGCGCACCCGAGCCGAAGGGCCGGCCCGCCCCGTTACCTTTTTCGTGGCCCCGCGATGGGGCGCCTGGCCCCCGGGTCCGGTATGGCTGTGTGCCCCCTGTCGTACGGATGACCTGGGGGGTGTTGCCGCCGGGCTTCGGGGCACCGCTTGACCGCTGATGAGGGGCCTGACGACCGCCTGGTCCGGTGCAATGCCGGGCCGCTTCACGGGCGGCATGTCTGCGTAACGTGGTTGCCGGCGTGTGGTGCCGCAGGGACGGCCGGGAGTTTCAGGAGACGAGTGGCGAGAGGCACGCACATGGTCGATACGACGGCGATAGATCTCTTCCTCGGCCTGGACCTGGGCAAGGAGTTCCACCACGCCCACGGCAGCACCGAGGACGGCAGAACCGTGCACGACAAGCGGCTGCCCAACACCGAGCCGAAACTGCTGGAGCTGTTCACCAGGCTGGTGGCGAAGTTCGGCACCGTTCTGGTGATCGTGGACCAGGTCGCCAACATCGGCGCGCTGCCGCTGACGGTGGCCCGCGCGGCGGCTGCCGGGTGGCCTACCTGCCCGGGCTGTCGATGCGGCGGGCCGCCGACCTGCACCCGGGCGAGGCCAAGACCGACGCCCGCGACGCGTTCGTGATCGCCGAGACCGCCCGCACCATGCCGCACACCCTGCGCGCGGTGGACCGCGACGACGAGGTGCTGGCCGAGCTGACGATGCTCACCGGCTACGACAACGACCTGGCCGGCGAGGTCAACCGCGCCACCAACCGGCTGCGCGGCCTGCTCTCCCAGATCCACCCCTCCCTCGAGCGCGTCCTCGGCCCCCGCCTGGCCTACCCCTATGTCCAGGCCCTCCTCCAACGGCACGGCTCCCCGGCCAGGCTGAAGAAGCTGGGCCGCACCCGCTGCGAGGCCCTGCTCAAGGCACACGGCTCGCGCAAGGCCCACCACCTCACCACCGAGATCTTCAACGCGCTCGCCGAGCAGACCCTCGTCGTTCCCGGCACCGAGGCATCCGCGCTGATCGTGCCCGGCCTGGCCGCCCAGCTCGCAGCCGCCCACACCCAGCGCCGGGCCACCGAGCAGGAGATCGCCGCCCTGCTGGAGGCCCTCCCTCTTTTCCACCTCCTGACGTCCCTGCCCGGCCTGGGCGTCAGGACCACGGCCGCCGTGATCGTCGCGATCGGTGACGGCACCGGCTTCCCCACCGCCGGACACCTCGCCTCCTACGCCGGACTCGCGCCCGCCACGAAGTCCTCGGGCACCTCGATCCGCGGCGAGCACGCACCCCACCGCGGCAACCGGCTCCTCAAACGTGCCCTGTTCCAGGCCGCGTTCGCCGCGATCGGCTGCAAAGCCGACCCGTCCTCCCGGATCTACTACGACCGGCAACGCGCACGCGGCAAAACCCACACCCAGGCGATCCTCCGCCTGGCCCGCCAGCGCGTGAACGTCATCCACGCGATGATCCGCACCGGAGCCCTCTACGAAGCACGCACCCCGGGCGACGTCGACCTCGCCGCCTGACGGATCCCCCACCTCTACCCTCCAGGCCCCATCACGCCCGCGCACCGGCACGGCCACCCCGACCCTGCCGGCCACCGGGC
>NZ_JBHVDX010000446.1:0-2880 GCF_042802555.1 Streptomyces sp. NPDC057474
CCGGGGGCGGCGTGTTGTTGGCCGTTCGGGTGGCGTTGGCGCCCCCGATCCGCGGGGACGTGTCGGGATCCTCGGTGCCGCCCACGACGGTGGGCCCGCCCTCGGCCCTCGGCGACCTCGGTGAATCGGGCGGCCTCGGCCGTCTCGATGACCTGGGCGGCCTCGGCCGCCCGGGTGAGCTCGGTGAGGTGGGCTCGATGAACCGGCTCGCACTCCCCGATCCGCCGCGTCCGGATCTCACGCCGCAGCCCGCCGGTTTCGACGCCCGGTTCGCGTCGACGCCGGGCGATGGCGCCCCGACTCCGATGAATTTCTCCCGGTTCGACGGCATGGCCCTTTCCGGGGCGGACGAGTTGACGAATCTTCGGCTGCGGGTCACGGAGTTCCCGGCGACCGATCTCGCGCCGGCGTCGTTCCGGATCGACGTGATGGACTTCGGTGCCCCGGGTGGTCCGGTACGGCTGGAGAACGTGAACATCACCCTCCGCGAGGGGGGCGGGCTGAGCATCACGGGTCCGCAGGGCGGTGTGCGCTGGCAGGTCGATGCCCTGGGGCACCTGGAGTACCGGGAACTGCCGCTGACCGGCACCGACTTGACCCTGCGTTTCACCGACGACGCCCTGGACCCGATGCCGAGGGTGGTCGGCGCGGACGGGGTGCCCGTCCAGGGTGCGACGCTCACACCGGTCAGGGACGCGACCGGTGCGCTGAGCGAGCTGACCGTGCGGGTGCCCGTGCCGGACACGGGCGGGCTCACGGCGGTGTGGCGGTTCGAACCCGGCGGCACCCTGCGCCAACAGGAGCTGCCGCTCACACTGCCGGGCATCGACGGCCCGGCAGGCCTGGGCATCAAGGTGACGATCACCCCCGGAACGGGCTCCACCACGACCAGGGTCCTCGAACTGACCGGGCCGTCGAACCTCACCGGTTCCTTCCGGCTCGGCCCGATGGACGGCTCACTCGCCGGACGGCTGCCGAACGGCTTCACGGTCACCGACACCGTCACCGGCTCCCGTTTCCACTTCGACGCGAACGGCCGGCTCGCGATACGGGACGTACCCGCCCGGGACGGCTCCGGCCTCCTCCGCTTCACCGAGGACGCCGCACCCGGCACCTCGCCGGTCCGGCTCGACGAACTCGGCGAACTCGGCGACTTCGCCGGTGACCTGGGCGATGTGGCACGGATCTTCGACCGTACGCTCGACGAGGCGGGCGGCGTACGGGGCCCTCTGGACGACCTCGGTCGCCTCACGGGTCCGGACGCACCGCGCACCGACACCCTCCCCGAACCGGGCCGTCTCGGCCCAGGGGAACAGTCACTCGTCGACGACCTCTGGAACAACCTGACCCAGGACGTTCGGCCCCTGTCCGCCGACGAACTGAACCGCGTCATGGGCCCCGACTCGCCCCGCACCGACGCGCTCGCGGAACTCGGCGACCTCCCGGACGCCGAGTTGGAGGCCCTCCAGGCGCGCCTCGACAACCTCCGGCGGATGGACGACGGTCTCCGGGGCGCGGACGAACCGATCCGGGTGCCGCTGTCCGGAGTGGACGAACTGGCGGAATTCGACCTGCGGGTGACCCGCTTCCCGGCGACCGACGAGGCACCGCAGGGCTCGTTCCGGCTCGACCTGACCGACCGCGCCCCCGGCGGGACCGGACCGGTGCGCGCCTCGGACTTCACGGTCGAACTGCTCGACGGCAGCGGCAGGTTCGCCGTCATCGACCCGACCGGCACGACCCGGTTCACGTTCGGGCCGGACGGCGCCTTCCTCGGTCGGGAGACCGCTCTCGCGTTCGACGGGCTACCGGCAGGGCTGCGGCTCCAGGTGACGATCGACCCCGCCGCGCACGGCACCGGGCGAATCGGGGTCGATGTGCTCGCCCCCACCGGCGCCGCCGGTTCCGTCCGGCTCACTCCGCCGAGCGGCGACCTCTCCGGGCGGCTCCCCAGCGGCTTCACCCTCACCGACACGGTCACCGGCTCGCGTTTCCACTTCGACCACACCGGCCGCCTCGCCTTCCGCGACCTGCCGGCCGAGGACGGCTCCGGATTCCTGCGTTTCACCGAGGGTGCCGGGCCCGACATACCGCCCGTACGGCTGGACGAACTGGGCGAGTTCGGCGGCGAGTTGGACGACGTCGACCTCGCCCATATGTTCGACCGTACGCTCGACGAGGCCTCGGGCCCGCGTACGGCGCCGGAGGGCGCCCCGGCGGACATGTCCGGCATCGCCGGCGCCATGGACTTCTTGCACGCGGCGCCCGACTCGCACACCTTCCAGGGGCTGGACCTGCCCGGCGTCCAGCGGCTCTCCGACGACGCGGCCGTGTCGCTGGACCGGCTCGGTCTGCGCCCGGGGCTGCTGGGCGACCAGCTGCGGGAGATGACCACGCAGGCCCGACTGGCACTGCGGCGTCAGGCCGTCTCCACCCTCGGCGACTATCTGGACCTGCCGCTCGCGACCCGCCTCGACGACCTACAGGCAGTCCCCCCGGCAGGCCGCGTCCTCGGCGAGTTCACCGTCACGCCGACCCCGCACGGCGGGCCCGGCGGCAGCCGCTACACCGTGCACCACCACCCCTCCGACCTGACGCTGGGCTTCGACGCGAACCGCGGGCTGGTCCACCAGGAGGTGTTCCTGCGGGGCGGCCCGGCCGACCTGGACGGGCGGAAACTCGGCGTCTCCGGCCGGTCGGCGGACGGCGGACCGTGGACGCCCACCTCGGTCGACTTCGTCGGCGCCCGCCCGGCCGACGACCTGTTCACGGTCGCCCCGAGCACCCAACCGCCCGGCGGTCTCACCCTCACCGACGCGGCCGGCACCACGCACTGGCACTACGTCCCGGAGGGCGTGCACGCCCTCCGGGACGTCCAAC
>NZ_JBHVDX010000447.1:0-2871 GCF_042802555.1 Streptomyces sp. NPDC057474
CCGCACAGGCGTGTCACACCCCACAAACATGCCCACACGTCCTGCACCCGAGGGTCGGACCTCGTCGCCTCAGGGCCGGGGCGACCTCATCCGCCCACCCCCGGGACCCCGGCCCGCCCTCGCTCGGCTCACCAGAGGTTGGTGAAGCTGACGACGGCGTTCTTCTGGTCGATGGCCGTGAGGCCGGAGCCGTTGACCTGGGCGGTGTTGTTCTGGTTCGAGGCACCCGAGCCGTTCGCCTGCTGCTGCGAGGTCGACGAGTTGCCGTTGTTGTCGTGGCCGACACCGCTGCCGACGATGTTCGCCACGCCGGCGTTCGATCCGTTGTCCGCGATGGCGCCGTTGTCGGCCGTCGCGACGCCGGTGAAAAGGGCGGCGGCGAGCGGGAGCGCCGAGACGGCGGCGAGAGCGCGGGCGGTACGGATGCTTGCCATGTGCATTTCCTTCAAGGCCTTCGCACAAGTCCGGGTTGCCCCGAGGCAGTTGGCCGACCGCTCGGAGCTGGTCTTTGACGTCGCGAATCAAGAGTTGCCCACCGAATCTCCGGCGAACCAGCCCGGAAGCCCCTATTCCCCCTGAAGCATGATGACAAGTCGATAAACCCCCTTGAATCAAGGAACTACCAGCTCAGGCGCGATGAGCCCATCAAGCGGCAGCAAGATCAAGCGGCACAAGGGGCGAAGCGCTCCGGCGCATTTCCAGCCACCGGCCGCGAACGGGCCTCCGGCGAGCCGAAAGCGCACCCCGAATCCCCTTCCCTTTATCGAACACTCGTACGAATATAGAAGTATGGCCACCACTGACCGGCAGGCCGGCACCCTGGCCCTGGCGCACGCCCTCTCCGCCGCCGAACGCGGACTGGCGGTGATCCCCCTATCCCGCTCAAAACTCCCGGCCCTGCGCTCCCCCCACCGAGACGACCCGCCTCCATCTCCTTGTCACGGCGAGTGCGGCCGCTTCGGCCACGGCGTCCACGACGCCTCCACCGACCCCCGCCGCGTCCGCGAACTCTTCTCCGCCGCCCCCTGGTCCACCGGCTACGGCATCGCCTGCGGCCTCCACCCCCACCACCTGATCGGCGTCGACCTCGACACGAAATCCGGTACGGACTCCTCGGCGGCCCTCCGCGAACTGGCCCTGCGCCACCTGTTCACGATCCCCGAGACAGTCGTCGTCCTGACGCCCAGCGGCGGCCGCCACCTCTGGCTCACCGGCCCGCCCGACGTCGTCGTCCCCAACTCCGCGAGCCGACTCGCCCCCGGCATCGACATCCGCGGCGCCGGCGGCTACCTCGTCGGCCCCGGCTCCCGCACCGACCACGGCGTCTACGGCACGGCCCCCGGCACCTCCCACCTCCCCCCGGCCCCCTGCCCACCGGCCCTGCTCCGCCTCCTGCTGCCACCGGCGCGCACGAGCCCCTCGGGCTCGACCGGCGGCCACGGCCACGGCCACGGGCTGGTCCACTTCGTCCTGACCGCCCAGGAGGGTCAACGCAACACCCGCCTCTTCTGGGCGGCTTGCCGCGCGTACGAGAACGGCCTCGGCCCCGAACTGACGAACGCCCTGGTCGAGGCCGCCGTACGCACGGGCCTCACGGAACGGGAGGCAAGGTCGACGATCGCTTCGGCGGCGCGGATGTCGGGGCGGGGGGTGTGAAGGCGGGGACGGGTACTCGGGGACGTCCTGGGCACACGCCGAGCGACCACCCGGGCGGAGCTCGGTGCCACGCCGGCCGACCGCTCGGAGTCGGCCCAGGCCAAGCCGGCCGACCGCTCGGAGTCGGCCCAGGCGCGCTACGGCCGAGTTGGCGGATTCTCGCCCTCGACCGCCCTCCGCCTCCCGCAGCCCCCTCGCACGGACGACCGGTGCCCGCGTTTCCGGGCGCCGGTCGTTGGAAGAAGTGATCGTGGACGGGTCTTGGACCGGTCGGGGGCTGGTCGGGGGCTGGTCGCGGACCGGCCGCGGGGAACAACCGCTCTGGAGGGCCAGGTTGGACAAGGAACAGCGCCAGGAACTGCTCGCCGAGGTCCAGGTGGAACGGGACCGGCTGCTTCCGCTCCGCGCGGAAGCGACACAGACCACGATCGAACTGATGCGGACGAGCACGGGCCACGTCTCGGAACCCGATCTCGTGCCCTACCTGAACCTGGCGTATCTCCTGACGGTCAGACGCGCCTACGGAGACGACCAACTCCTGGCCTTCGCGCTCTCCTTGGCGAACTGGGCGGTGGTCGCCATCGACGAAGTGGCGAAGTCCACCGGCCGCACCGCGGAACAGGTCATCGACCAGTACGAGACGGAGATCATCGCGGCACGGGAGGCGGCCGCGGCCGACGAGAACGAGCTGGACTGACGGCCCTGTCGGCCGCGGCATCACCACGGCACCACTACCGAGGCGGGTCCTCGCGGCCGGTGTCGGTCTGCCCTGTCTGTTCCGAGCCCATCTGCTTCCTGAGCCGCTCCTGCGCCGAGTCGACCTGGCCGCTGTACTTCCCCTGCGTCCTCCCGTCGACGAAGTCACCCGCCTTGTCGACGCCCTGCCCGGCCTGCTCCTCATGGCCCTTCAACATCTGCTTGAGCTTGTCCATCACAGACATAGCGGCTCCTTCCACCGTTTACACCGTCCCCACCAGAATCAGCGCCCCTCCCACAGACCGCATCTCGTAGCCCCGCCGCACACGGCAAAGGGGCACCCCAGAACCGGGCACCCCTTCTGACCAGCAATTTCATGCTACGGCGCCTTGCCAGGACACGGCGACCGCCACGATGACGGCTAAGACCGACCGGCAAATGGATCACTTGAGGCGTCGGGTGGTGGGCCGGCCGTCCCAGCGGTAGCGGCTCGTCGCCCGTCGGATGAGCATGCGGAGC
>NZ_JBHVDX010000448.1:0-2861 GCF_042802555.1 Streptomyces sp. NPDC057474
CGGACGTAGCTCCGTGTGCCCGGGCTCCCGGCGCGTCGCGGGCGCCTTCCGGGTTGCGGAGATCACGAAAGGCCGTACCGGCAACCAGCCGCCGCCAGGCTCGCGCCTGTGTCTGGGGAGATGGCCCTGCTCGTGGTCGCGCGACGTCCGCCTGCTCGGTGTCGAGCACTTCGGCGCTCCGCAGAGGCCCGATCCGCCCAGATCTGGGCAACAGCCTCAGGGGGGCGCCCGGCCCGCCTCGACCGGTGTGGTGAGACAGGTAGTGATCGCCGGAGATCAAGCGCTGCGCTTGCCGTTCGCTTCTACTGCGTGTTCGTGCTCGCGACCGTGCTGCTGCGGCTGGTAAGAGACTGGCTGCCGCCGCCGTCGTCGCCGTCCGGTGTCTCCGCAGGCTGCGAGCCGGGAGCGGCCACGGAGGCGCTGGTGGTCCAGGCGACGGCGAGCGCGCCTCCGATCAGGCCGAAGAGATGGGCCACCAGGAAAGTGACGAGGTTGGAGACGGCCGGCAGGACCAGCGAGGCCATCGTCAGCACGATCGCCCCGACGCCCACGAAAACACGTACCCCGGCCTGGAACCACATGGACAGGCCCAGTGCCACCAGCAATGCGCTGATGAACAGCGAGGGAACTGCGGCCGGAGTGGCCTCGGCAAGGGTGAGCCCACTGCGGCTGACATGTGCGTACGGGAAGTAGGCGATGGGCCCCGCGCCAAGAATCGTCAGGAGGCCTGCCCAGAATGGCCGCTGCCCGCGCCACGCACGGAAGCTGAACCGCCAATGGCCGACTCGGTCGTTCGTCTTAGCACTCATGGAAAACAGCTCCCTGCGACTGGCTTTCATGAAAGAGGGGGCGGCTGGAGGGTGAGGGCCACCTCCGTGTCTCAAGGGACCGGTCGGCAGGTTCACTCAGCGCCCAAGGGCACTCGTAACTCGCGCTGGTCGCCGCCTTGAGAATTACGCCTATGGCGAGCGTGGGCCCGCGGGAAGAAACTGTCGTCGATGCAGGCCTTCACCAGGTACCGCGTTCTGCAGGCCCGTGACCGAGGTTTGCGCGAGCAAGTCGAGGTCGCCGGTGGGCAGGACGCCGTCGCCTCCGCCGGTGAGGACGGAGGCGACCTGACAGAGAGTATCGAGATGACTTAACGTAACAGTAGAACCGGGGTTACCAATGGGTTTTCTGTGAAGGAAAGGAAGTTGAGCGTCCGCAACTCCTGGCGCGGTTCCCCTGGTCCACGTTCGGGTCGCGCTGACTATCGAAGTCGACCTCGCATTTCCCATGCACCGTCGCCGACTGGATTCTCAGCGGCCCCGACACTTCAACTGGATCAAGTCCGCCACGACGAGCTGACTATTGGGATCCTCGGTTTCGCGCGTATGCCGAGAACGTTGTCTCATGTCGGGGCCCAGCTCGCCGGAGCCTTCAGGCAACTTCAGTGCGGTGGCGAGATCAGGGGTGTGCGCGGTCGGTGAGCACTCGTCGCGCGGTCCCCCTGCCGCTCTCGATCGCGCCGTCGATGAATCCTGCCCAGCCGGATGCGTAGTCGCCGCCGGCGAGGTGGACTCGCCCTTCGGGGCGTTGCAGTTCCTCGGCGGCGGTCGAGATCTGCCCGGTCCTGGGCATCGACCAGGTTTCGCCGGAGAGCGGGTCCGCTGTCCAGTCGTGAGCGTCGACCAAGACCAGGTCGAGGTCGGGTCGCCATTGGGCGAGTGCTGCCTGGACCGCTTCGAGGTCGGTCACGTCGAGGGCTGAGGAGTCGGGGCCGAAAGCGACCAGGATGCTGTCACCCTCGTGCTCGTATTCGTAACCGGCCATGGTCAGCGGGTATTGCCCGGGAGCCAAAGCGATGAACGGCTCGACGTGCCCTGCCACCCGCATCCACACCTTGAGTCCCTGTGAGACCTGTCCTTCGGTGGCTGCGGCGACCTTGACTGCCGACAGCCCAGGTCGGAACTCGATCGAGTTCAGGACGTTGAGCGGGACGGTCACAATGACCTTGTGGGCGGTGATGCGGCCGCCGTCGCGGGTGTGGATCTCGGCAAGGTCACCCATGCTGTCCACCGCTTGTACGGCGGCGGCAGTCGTGTCTCGCCGCGGAAGTCCGCGTGCATGGCATCGATGAGGAGCCGGTTCCGCCCTTGACGACGAAGGCGGAAGTCGCCGCGGCGTACATCGCCCAGTCCCCGCCGCACAGCGCGAAACCGCGCAGTACATGGGAGTAGGAGGCATCGGCGATCGGGCCGTTGAATATCATGGCCCCCCCACGCCTCCATCAGGGCGGCTTGCTCGGCGGACAGCCCGAGCTGGTCGATGCGTTCGCTCAGCGAGGGCTTGTCGGCCTCGATCGCTTCCTCCTTCAGCGGGAACAGCGTGTGGGGATTGGGGTACGCGTCCATCGCTCCGATGCTCAGTTGTCCTATGCCGGGGCCGAACGCTTCGAACATCTCCTCCGTGCTGCCGTGGCGGAGTTGGTCGCCGACCAGCCAGTACGCGTCGTCGAACAGCGGCGTCGGCTCGATCCCGATGTCGTAGGCGACGAGTTCGGCCCACAGGTTCGGCTGGATCCAGTGGACGAAGTTCCCGCCCATTTCGATCGGAGCGTCAACTGGCCCGCCGGTGACTGCAGTTCACCGCGGACATCGGTCGAGCACCCAACACGATCGACGCGTACGCGCGTGCGGTCGAGGAGCCCCTGCGGTTGTGCGCCGCGGAAGCAGCAGCCCCGCTGATGGCCCGGCCGATACGGTTGCGTCCTGGATCAGAAGCATGCCGTAAAGGCCCTCTCGGGCCTCGTTCACGATCATCTGGTCCGACATCAGGACCATGCGGTGGGTGCGGGCCCGATGGGCCGGGTTGTCCCGGCC
>NZ_JBHVDX010000449.1:0-2857 GCF_042802555.1 Streptomyces sp. NPDC057474
GGGGAAGCCCACCGGGCGCGGCGCCCGCCACACCCGGGCCCCGGCGTGGCCCTCGTCCGCTCCCGCCTCCCGGTGTCCCGACTCGCTCTCCCCGCCGGCGCGTCGGGCCGGAGCGCCGGCGTCCCGATCCGACGCGGCGGCGCCCTCGTCCGGAGTGGCGGCGCCCGCGTGGCGAGCGGCGGCGTCCGCGGCGGCGACCAGGGCGGCGACGCGCTCCAGGTCGGTCTCGGGCGCGCAGCCGACGTAGACACAGCCCAGCGTGCCGTTGACCTCTGCGCGGCTCACCCCTGGCACCCCGCGCAGCGCGGACTCCACCTCGCGCGCCGCACCGGCCGTCCGGGGCCCGCCCAGGTGCCGCACCTCGATCTGCACGCCGCCGTCGGTCGGCCAGAGCCCGGGTGTACGGGGCCGCAGCGCGGGACCGACCACCGGCAGTGCCGCCGGCACGGCGGCCAGCATCGACGCGGCAGACCGGAGCGTTCCGGACAGTCCGGAACGGGAGAGCACTGGCCAGCTCACACGGCCCTCCACCCTCGACCGATGGGGGTCGTCGTCGGCACCCCGAAGAACAGTCCGAAGAACAGCCCGAAGAACAGCCCGGAGAACGGCCCCGGGAGAACACACGGCTCTCCTCAGTATGGGCACGCCTCAGCGGCATCGTCCTGCGCCGGCGGGGCCGACTACGCCGGAGGGGGGAACCGGAGCGGGATCCGTCAGGCGGAACCGCCGGCGGCGCGGGGAGCGCAGCCCAGCACATGCTCCTTCACCAGACGGCCGATCTCCGGGTCCCGCCGCTGGAACGCCTCGACCAGGGCCTGGTGCTCCTCCGCGTACGACTGCTGGACCGTCCCCAGCCAGCGGATGGACAGTGCCGTGAACACCTCGATGCCCAGGCCCTCCCAGGTGTGCAGGAGGACGGAGTTGCCGGCGGCGCGGACCATGTCGCGGTGGAAGCCCACGGTGTGGCGCACCTGGGACGTGCCGTCGGCGTTGCGGTCAGCCTCGTACAGGGCGGCCACATGCGGCTCGAGCGCAGAGCAGTCCTCCGCCAGCCGCTCCGCCGCGAGCTCCGCCGCGATCGCCTCAAGACCGGCCCGTACCGGGTAGCTCTCCTCCAGATCGGCCGCGGTCAGATTCCGTACCCGTACGCCCTTGTTCGGCGCGGATTCGATCAACCGCAGCGACTCCAGCTCGCGCAACGCTTCCCGCACCGGTGTCTGGCTGACCTCCAGCTCCGTCGCGATCCGCCGCTCCACGATTCGCTCGCCCGGCTTCCACCGCCCGCTCACGATCCCCTCCACGATGTGCTCGCGGATCTGTTCGCGCAGCGAGTGGACGACGGGCGCGGTGGTCATGAGGGCTCCTTCGGCGGGGGACAGAGCCCCAAGGGCGTTGACCTCTAGACAATAAAGCCGCGCCCCCGCCGGTGAGAGGCGCACGGGGGCGCTTTCGCGCAGGTGAGACGAGACTTACACGCTGCCATGGGGGCCGTTTTGTAAAGACCCGTACCGGCCAGGCTTCTGAGCGGTCACGGCCGTGGCACTCCGAGAACCGTTCCGGGAACTGGCCTCCCGGGCCCGGACCACGCGCAGGACGCGTGTCGCCGCCCCGGGGTCGAGTACGCCGGGGACCAGCTCGTCCAAGACCGTTCGGGGCACGCGGCTGAACGAACTCACTCCCGCTCAGTCCACAGCAGGGGCCCCGCACGCTGACGCCGTACCCCGCGCCCCAGATCAAACGATCACGCTAACCCAAACGGCCCAGGACAACGCCAGCCCGGAAGCCGACCATCACACGATCGAGCAAATTCGACCTCATGCGCACTCCTTGGCGAACAGCTACCACCCCTCGGACGTGCAGTCGTTCAGGGAAGGGGCATCGGCGGCAGCGGCGCGCAACGCCTGGTCCATCGAATCCGCAACGCGCAAGGTGATGGCAGGCATGGTGCCGAATATGGTGGCGGCAATGCCGTCCCGGCCCGTGATGACAGAGAACGGTGCCCCGCCCGGAAACTCCGGACGGGGCACCGTTCAGACAGGCGTGGCTGTTACAGCCCCAGCTCGACCTCGAACTCGCCCGCCTCCAGGATCGCCTTGACGGCCGTCAGGTAACGGGCCGCGTCGGCGCCGTCCACCAGGCGGTGGTCGTAGGAGAGGGTCAGGTACGTCATGTCGCGGACGCCGATGACCGTGCCCTCCTCCGTCTCGATGACGGCGGGGCGCTTGACCGTGGCGCCGATGCCGAGGATCGCGACCTGGTTCGGCGGCACGATGATCGTGTCGAACAGCGCGCCGCGCGAACCGGTGTTGGAGATGGTGAAGGTCGCGCCGGAGAGCTCGTCCGGCGTGATCTTGTTGGCCCGGACCTTGCCCGCCAGGTCGGCGGTGGCCTTCGCGATACCGGCGATGTTGAGGTCGCCCGCGCCCTTGATGACCGGGGTCATCAGGCCCTTCTCGGAGTCCACCGCGATACCGATGTTCTCGGCGTCGAAGTAGGTGATCGTGCCCTCGCCCTCGTTGATCCGGGCGTTGATGGGCGCGTGCGCCTTCAGCGCCTGGGCCGCGGCCTTGACGAAGAACGGCATCGGGGAGAGCTTCACGCCCTCACGGGCCGCGAACGAGTCCTTGGCCCGGGCGCGCAGCCTCATCAGGCGGGTGACGTCGACCTCGACGACCGACGACAGCTGGGCCTGCTCGTGCAGCGCCTTGACCATGTTGTCGCCGATGACCTTGCGGATGCGCGGCATCTTGATGGTCTGGCCACGCAGGGGCGAGGCCTCCAGGGTCGGGGCCTTCCTGGCAGCCGGAGCGGCGGCGGCGGCCGGCGCCGGAGCGGCAGCGGCGGCCTTCGCGGCCTC
>NZ_JBHVDX010000450.1:0-2847 GCF_042802555.1 Streptomyces sp. NPDC057474
CGCCGGGGCCGCGTAGGGCGATTTGGGTGTGGGGGCCGTACGGGACCGAGGCGGCGCCAATGCGGGCCGCCGGGGCGTCACCCCGGGGCCTGCGGCGTCGCTCTCAGGCCTGCGGCGGCAGTGCGGCGACGAAGGGGTGGTCGCGCTCGATCAGGCCGAGCTTGCTGGCACCACCGGGCGAGCCGAGCTCGTCGAAGAACTCGACGTTCGCCTTGTAGTAGTCCTTCCACTCCTCCGGGGTGTCGTCCTCGTAGAAGATCGCCTCGACCGGGCACACCGGTTCGCAGGCACCGCAGTCGACGCATTCATCCGGGTGGATGTAGAGGGACCGCTGACCCTCGTAGATGCAGTCGACCGGGCACTCCTCGATGCACGCCTTGTCCTTGACGTCGACACAAGGCTGCGCGATGACGTAGGTCACGCTGTCGTTCCTCCTCGATAGGGCGCTGGCGGGCCTCCTCAGGCTCCGCCGCCTGGCGCGCGGGAGCGCGGCGTCGTCGATGCCCGCACCTAGTATCTCCGTTCCTGGGCATGATCCGAACAGGAGGGGTGGACGGACCTGTGGAAATCTCTGCCGGTGGACGTCTCGAGATCCGTGTCTCCGCCGCTGACGTGGGCAAACGCGTGTCCGTGCGGCGTGTCGACGACGGTGCCGCCGAGGGTGGGAAATTCACCGACACGGTTGGTGTTCTCACATCATGGGACGACGGCGTCCTGCTGATCACCCGACGCGACGGCGAGCGGGTGCGGATCGAGGAGTCGTCGCTGGTGGCGGGAAAGATCGTGCCCGCCGCCCCCGCCCGCAGGCGCGGCCCCGCCGCCTCGTACGGGGAACTGGCGCGGGTCGCCGCGCGGGCCTGGCAGCCGGTCGAGCGGGAGCCGCTCGGCGAGTGGGAGCTGCGGGCCGCCTCCGGGTTCACCCGGCGCGCCAACTCGGTGCTGCCCCTCGGTGACCCCGGAATGCCCCTGGACGAGGCGCTGACGGCCGTACGCGGCTGGTACGCGGCCCGGGGGCTGCCCGCGTTCATACAGCTGGCCACGGGCGCCGAGGGCACCCAGGAGCTGCTGTGCGCCGAGGTGGCGGGCCGTGGCTGGGTCCGTGACGTCACCGCCGAGCTGTGGACCGGGGCGCTCGCGGCGGTCGCGGACCGGGAGGCGGCCGGGGTCGAGCTGTCCCGGACGGCGGACGAGGCGTGGCTCGGCCGCTACCAGCGCAAGGGCCTCGGCGAGGTCGCGCTGAAGGTGCTCGCGAGCGGGCCCTCGGTGTGGTTCGCGACCGTGCCGGGGGCGGAGGGGGCGGGGCCGGCCGCCATCGGGCGGTGCGTCGTGGACGGGCGGTGGGCCGGATTCTCGGCCGTCGAGGTCGATCCAGCCCAGCGGCGGCGGGGCCTCGCCACTACCGTGATGGCCGCGCTGGCGCGGCGGGCGTTGGACGAAGGGGCCTCGGCCGGCTGGCTGCAGGTGGAGACGGACAACTCGGGAGCGCGGGCGTTGTACGGGGGGATGGGGTTCGCGGCGCATCACTCGTATCACCACTATCGGGGGCCTGCGTATCGCGGGCCCGAGCATGCGGCCGACGACTCGGACTTCGGCTCCGAGCCGTATCGATCATCGTGAGCGGGCACCACCCCGGCATGCCGGGCCCATGTCCCCCCGAGCCGGAGCGGGCCGCCGAGGTGCGGCGGCGGTTCGCGGAGGAGGCACGGGCCGAGCGGCCCGACCTGGCCATGCTGTGTCTGCTGGTGGGGGCGGCCGGGGACGGTGAGCTGGACGAGGCGGGTGTCGACGCCGCCGGAATCGAACTCGACCGGCTGGCCGGGCTGATGCCGTACCGGCCCGGTGGGCCCCGCGCGTGGGCGGTCGCGACGGCCGAACTGCTCGGGGGGCGGTGCGAATTCCGTGGTTCCGCCGCGGACTACCAGCGGCTGGAGTCGTCGCTGCTGCATCAGGTGCTCGTACGGCGGCGGGGGCTGCCGATCCTGTTGTCCGTGGTGTGGATGGAGGTGGCCCGGCGGGCGGGCGCGCCCGTGTACGGGGTCGCGCTGCCGGGGCACTTCGTGGTGGGGTTCGGGCCGCAGGAGGAGCAGGTGCTCGCCGATCCGTTCGACGGGGGAAGGGTGTTGACCGGGAGCGATGCGGAGTTGTTGGTCGCGGGGGCCACGGGGGCGCCGCTGGATCCCGGGATGCTGAGTCCCGCCGATCCGATGGACGTGGTGGTGCGGATCCTCAACAACGTGCGGGCGTGGGCGGCGGCGCGGCCGGAGCGGTCGGATGTCGCGTTGTGGGCGCTGGAGTTGTCGCTGGCGATGCCTTCGCATCCGGCGCGGTTGCGGTACGAGTGGGCGCGGCTGCTTGTGCAGCGGGGGGAGTTCGTGCGGGGCGCTGCCGCGTTGGACGAGTATGCGGATGTGGTGGCGGGGGTGGATGCCGGGGCGGCCGAGAAGGTGCGGAGGCAGGCGGACGCGGCTCGGGCTCTGCTGAACTGAGGGTTCGCTATTCGCCTGAGGGGTGTGTCGAGTGGCGAGTGCGGGTGGCTCGTGACTGGTCGCGCAGTTCCCCGCGCCTCTTCGGGGCGCGCTACAACCAGCCCCTCTCCCTTGCGGTCCGTACGGAGAGGCGGAGGGTGGCTGCCGGTTCGGCGTTCGTCGAGCCGTCCAGCAGGGCCACGGTCTCCCCCGGGTGCAGGGCGAGCGCCAGGCCGTCCACCGCCCGGACGTCGCCGTATGCCTTCGTCACCCTGTCGAATCCCACCACCGCTGAGTCGGTGGCCGTCGTCGTGGTCGTCATGTGCACCATCTGTCGGCAGGCGGGGGCATACGGCGAGGGGGCACCCGGCGTGTGCCGGGT
>NZ_JBHVDX010000451.1:0-2826 GCF_042802555.1 Streptomyces sp. NPDC057474
ATTGATGGCCGAACCACGCACCACCGCCAGCACCTGATGGCCGTTGGCCCGCGCATCCGACAACCGCTCAAGGAGCAGCACACCCACACCCTCGGCCATGCCCATGCCGTCGGCGCCCGCGCCGAACGCCTTGCAGCGGCCGTCCACCGCGAGACCGCGCTGGCGGCTGAAGCCGACCAGCCCGATCGGCTCGCCCATGACGGCGGCGCCGCCGGTCAGGGCGAGGGAGCACTCCCCGGAGCGCAGGGAGCGCATGGCCAGGTGCATGGCGACGAGTGCGGAGGAGCAGCCGGTGTCCATGGTCACGGCGGGGCCTTCCAGGCCGAGCGTGTAGGAGATGCGGCCGGAGGCGATGCTGGTGACGGTGCCGGTGATCAGATGGCCTTCGAGGCCGTCCGGTATGTCGCCGGTCGCACCGTAGCCCTGGTGGGAGACGCCGACGAAGACTCCGGTGTCGCTGCCGTGCAGGCTGTCGGGCGCGATGCCGGCCCGCTCGAGAGTCTCCCAGGTGGTCTCCAGCAGGAGGCGCTGCTGCGGGTCCATCGCGGTCGCCTCACGCGGCGAGATACCGAAGAACCCGGCGTCGAACTCGGCCGCGTCGTGCAGGAACCCGCCCTCGCGGACATAGCTGGTGCCGGCCCGGTCCGGATCGGGGTCGTACAGGGTGTCGAGGTCCCAGCCGCGGTCGGCGGGGAGCGGCGATATGGCGTCGGTCTCGTCCAGGACGAGCTGCCAGAAGTCGTCGGGGGAGTGCGCTCCGCCGGGGAAGCGGCAGCCCATGGAGACGATCGCGATCGGCTCGTCCTCGTGGGCCGGTCGGCCCGCCACAGTGGCCGGGAGTACGGCGGCCTGCTCGTCGGCGGAGTCGTCGACGAGCTGTCCGCGCAGGTGGCGCACGAGATCGCGGATGTTGGGGTGGTCGAAGACGATGGTGGCGGGCAGGGCCAGTCCGGTCGCCTCGTTGAGCCGGTTGCGCAGTTCGACCGCGGTGAGGGAGTCGAAGCCGAGTTCACGGAAGGCCCGGGTGGGGGGGATGTCGTTGCCGTCGCTGTGGCCGAGGACGGCGGCGACCTGGCTGCGCACCACGTCGGCCAGGGCACGGTCGCGTTCGGCGGCCGACAGGGCGGCGAGTTCCGCGCGCAGTCCGCCGCGGCGGTCGGCGGCCCGGTCGAGGACGGCCTCGTCGGCCTTCATCGCCTCGGCGACCTCGGGGACCTCGTGCAGCAGCGGCCGGGGGTGCGCCGCGGTGAAGACGGGGACGAAGCGCTCCCAGTCGATGTCGGCGACGGCGAGGAAGGTCTCATCATGGTCGAGCGCCTGCTGGAGGCCGGCGACGGCGAGTTCGGCGTCCATGAAGGGGATGCCGCGCCAGCGTAGTTGCTCGCGTACGACGTTGACGGCCATGCCACCGCCTTCGGGGCTCCAGATGCCCCACGCCAGGGACGTACCGGTCAGGCCACGGGCTCTGCGGTGCTCGGCGAGGGCGTCGACGTAGGCGTTGGATGCGGAGTAGGCGCCGTGGTCGCCGCTGCCCCAGGTACCGGCGACGGACGAGTACAGGACGAAGGCGTCCAGCCGGTCGTGGTCGAAGATCTCGTCGAGGTTGGCCGCCCCGAGCAGCTTGGCGCGGGCACCCTCAGCGAAGAAGTCGAGGTCGGTGTCGGCGAGGGGGGCGAGCATGCCGACACCCGCGGTGTGTACGACCGTGCGGATGGCAGGCCCGTCGGACTCGGCCTGTTCGACGAGGCGGCGCAGTGCCTCCCGGTCGTCGACGTCGCAGGCGGCGATGGTGACCCGGCAGCCGAGGCCGGTGAGTTCCCGCTCCAGCTCCGCCGCGCCGGGCGCTTCGGCGCCGTGCCGGCTGGTCAGCACCAGGTGCTCGGCGCCGTTGCGGGCGAGCAGCCGGGCGGTGTGAGCGCCGAGGCCGCCGGTGCCTCCGGTGACGAGCGCGCCGCCACTGGTGCGCCAGGTGCGCGGTGCGGCGCGGCCGGCGAGGGGTGCGCGGACCAGCCTGCGGATGTGGGCGCTCCGGCCGCGCAGGGCGATCTGGTCCTCGTCGCCCCGAGCGGCGAGGACGGCGATGAGTCCGCGTGCGCTGTCGTCGTCCAGTTCGGCAGGGAGGTCGACGAGTCCACCCCAGCGCCGGGGCTGTTCGAGGGCCACCACCCGGCCGAGTCCCCAGAGAGCCCCCTGCAAGGGGTGGACGACGGCGTCACCGCCGCTGCCGGTGGTGGCGGCTCCGCTGGTCAGGAACCACGTCCTGGCCTCGATGCCGGCGTCCAGCAGGCCCTGGATCAGGAGCAGTGAGGAGATCATGCCCACGGTCGCGCCGGAGTGGGCGGGGGCCGGGCGCTCGTCGAGGGCCAGCAGGGAGACGATGCCCCGCACGGAGGCGGGCTCGGTGTCGGCCAGCCGTGCGGCGATCCGCCCGCGGTCCAGGTCGTCTGCGGCCATGGCGAGGATAACGGTGGTCGCACCCGCCCGGTCCAGAGCATGGGTGACATCGGTGACCAGCGGAGACGTCAGGTGTTCTTCGGGTACGGCGAGCAGCCAGGTGCCGTCGAGCGTGCCTGTCCCGGGAAGTTCGTACGGCCGCCACACGACCCGATAGCGCCAGCTGTCGAGCCGGGCGCGGCCCCGCCGCCCCTGGTGCCATGCGGAGAGCGCGGGAATGATGTCGCCGAGGCCGTCGGTGGTGTTCAGGCCGAGAGCCTGGGCGAGTCCGTCGGCATCGCCTTCCTCGACGGTCCGCCAGAACTCCTCCTCGGCAGGATCAGTGCCGCCCTTGGCCTTGGGCACGTCCAGCCAGAACCGGCTGCGTTGGAA
>NZ_JBHVDX010000452.1:0-2793 GCF_042802555.1 Streptomyces sp. NPDC057474
GGTGTCCTTAAAAATCGTAGGCCCGGGGTGAACTCCCCGCGGGCCGCCGCACGTTCTCTCATCAGCCGCCCTGGTCCTGCAGCAGTCAGCCCTCCTGCCCCTCGGGTTCGACGAACTGCATGTCCAGTTGCACCTTGACAACATCACCGAGAAGTCCGGACCCGAAGTCCAGCCCGTAGTCGCTGCGCCGGATCTCACCCGTCGCCTCGAACCCGGCCCGCCTGCGACCGTCCCCGGGGGAGTCCACGATCCCGCCGAACTCGACGGCGAGCGTCACCGGGCGGGTCACGTCCCCGATGGTCAAGTCCCCTTCCATCGACCACTCCTCGCCCGCCCCGCGCACCCGCGTCGAGCGGAAGGTCATCATCGGACGCTTCTCGACATCGAGCAGATCGGCCGAGCGCGTGTGCGCGTCACGGTCGGGGTTGCCGGTGTCGAGGGAGGCGAGGGCGATCTCCGCGCCCACCCGTACGTCGTCGACCGTGCCCCCGGCGTGCAGCTCGGCCGTGAACTGCTCGAACCGGCCCCGCACCTTGGCGATCCCGAGGTGCCGGATCGTGAAGTTGACGGCCGAGTGCAGCGGGTCGAGTTCCCAGTCGCCGGGGGACAGGGGCAGAGCGGAGGCGGTCGGCCTGTGCGGCGCGTTGTCCTGAGTCATGCCTCCACCATCGGGCCTTCCGCACCCGGGAGGGAGGCCGGGCCGAGGGTGGTAGTGCGAGGGCCACCCTCAGCGGCGGCACACCCTGTACGTTCGACAGGTGAGCGACAACGAGTTGGCCGCCTTCCTGCGCAGCCGCCGCGAGGCCATCACCCCGGCCGAGGTGGGGCTGCCCACCGGCCCCCGCCGCCGCGCACCCGGCCTGCGCCGCGCCGAGCTGGCCACCCTCGCCGGGATCAGCGTCGAGTACCTCACCCGGCTGGAACAGGGCCGCGACCGCAACCCCTCGTCCCAGGTGCTCGGCGCCCTCGCGGACGCGCTGTGCCTGCGGGTGCCGGACCGGATCCTGCTGCGCCGGCTGGCCAAGGAGAGCGGCGACGACAAGATGTTCTGCTCGGCGTCCGCCCCGCCCGCCCACACCGTACGGCCCACCGTCCGGGCCCTCCTCGACCGGCTGGAGCCCACCCCGGCCGTGCTGCTCAACTGGCTCGGCGACATCGTGGCCCACACGGCGGGCTACGAGCGGTTCGCCCGCCCGCTCGGGCTGCTCGACGGTAACCCGCCCAATGTCATGCGGTATCTGTTCACCGACGAGCGGGCCCGCACGGTGTACCCGGGCTGGGAGCGGCTCGCCGACGAGCAGGTCGCCCACCTGCGCCACGAAGCTCCTCTGCACGACCCTCATGTCGCCGCTCTGGCCGACGAGTTGACGGTCACCGCGGGAGCCCGGTTCACCCTGCGGCTGAAGGGCGTACCGGCCATGCCGCTGCGCAACGGCACGGATCTCGTCGAGCACCCGGAGGCGGGGCGGCTGCGCCTGTCGTACGAGACGCTCGCCCTGCCGGACGACGGCCAGCGCCTCATGGTCCACCTCCCGGCCGACGAGGCCACGGCCACCGCCCTCGACCATCTCAACGGCCGCAAACCGGGCGCCCTGCGCGCGGTCAGCGGCTGAAGGCACCGCACGCGGGGCGGCCCCACGCGTGGGCCGAGGCCCCCGCCGACCGGCCTGGTCAGGACGCAGCCGCGCGCGTGGGACGGCCTAGACCTCGCTGACCTCTGCCGCGTACGGCGGCTCGGCGCCCGCTCGGGAGCAGGTGATCGCCGCCGCGCGGGCGGCGAAGCGCAGCAGGCGGGTCCAGTCGTCGGCGCCCAGGGCCGCGAGGGCCGCGTCGGAGAGGGCGTCCCGGGTCGACAGGCCGTGGAGGAGGGCCGCGTTGACCGTGTCACCGGCGCCGATGGTGTCGACGACGTCGATCGTCGCGGCCGGTACGGAGTGCTCGGCGCCGGTGCGGGTGTGGACGGTCAGGCCGTCGCCGCCGTGGGTGATGACGACGGCGGAGGGGCCGGAGTCCAGCCACAGGCGTGGGGTGCCGCCCAGCCACTCCGCGTCCTCCTCGGAGAGCTTGAGCAACGACACCGAGGGCAGCCAGCTCTTGAAGCGGGTCCGGTAGGCGTCCGCGTCGGGGATCAGCCCCGGCCGGATGTTGGGGTCGAGGGCGGTGAACACGCCCTGGGCGGCGGTGGCGTGCATCAGCTCCTCGTACGCGCTCGCGCCGGGTTCCAGGACGAGTGAGCAGGTGCCGAAGGAGACGGCCCGGGTGCCGACGGAGAGCCGGTCGGGGGCCGCGAACAGGCGGTCGGCGCTGCCCTCGACGTAGAAGGAGTACTGGGCCGAGCCGTCCTCGCCGATCGAGGCCAGGGCGAGGGTCGTCGGCTCGGGGCCGCGCTGCACGGATGCCACGTCCACACCCGCGTCGCGCAGGCCGCCCAACAGGGCCTCGCCGTAGGCGTCGTACGACACCCGGGAGCAGAAGGCGGTCGGGGAGCCGAGGCGGCCGAGCGCCACGGCCGTGTTGTAGGGGCCGCCGCCGCGCGCCGGCCGCAGATCCACGAGCGCGCCCGTGCCCTGCGGGACCAGGTCGATCAGGGCTTCACCGGCGACGACGATCACGAGGCGGGTCCTTTCTCGGAGCTCTCGGCCGGAAAGTATCGCAAACGCTCGGGCACCGCGACGGGCGGTCATCCGGAACGCTTGGGCACCGCAGCGGGCGGTCATTCGGAAGTCTCGCGCACCCGCGACGGGCGGTCATCTGGATGCCGGCCCCGCCCTTCCCGCCGGCTCGGTACCCGAG
>NZ_JBHVDX010000453.1:0-2792 GCF_042802555.1 Streptomyces sp. NPDC057474
ACTCGGGGGAGGGGACGGACCGCCGTCGCGTGCGCCCGGAACCGGGGGCGGGGCGGAACGGCCTCAGCCCGCCTCGTCGCCCACCGTGAAGTGCAGCGCGTCCTTGAGGAACGGGATCTTCAGCAACGGCTCCGGCTGGGCCATCAGCGCGAGGAGCACGATGGCGGTGCCCAGGACGATGTACGTGGCCATGTCGGTGAAACGGGAGCGGACGGCAAGCATGCCGACGTCCCGGACGGCCCAGCGCAGCACCGCGCCGGCGAGCAACGCGGCCCCGATCAGGATCGTGCCGACCCGGAACGCGTCCAGCGCGGTGAGCAGCAGCCCCAGCCCCACGGTGCACAGCACGGCGAGGATCGGCCACTGCCGGACGGGCGCGGGCGCCTCACGAGGCGCCGCCCGGCCACCACCCTCGGGCCGCGCGGTGTCCTTGGTGAACATCGGGAACCGCCGGGTACCGCGAACTGGCCTGCCCTCGGCGTCGGGCACGCTGATGTGATCCCGCACCTCGATCTCATCAGCCGACTCTGCCGACTCTGCCGACTCAGCCACCTCGGCCGACTCGGTCGTCCCGGCCGTTTCAGTCGTTTCAGTCGTTTCAGTCGTCCCCGACATCTGTACCCTCTCCGACGCCGCCGCCCCGTCCGTCGTCCCAGACCGCTCCGTCGTCGTCGACCGCTTCGTCGTCCGCGACCCGTCAGCCGACGCCTCGGGCAGCTCTGCCTTGTCCGAGGCCCTCGAAGCCCCGGAAGCGTCCGGCCGCACCGAATTCGCCGGCTTTCCCGGCCCACTGGCCTTCTCCGACGCCCCAGGGGCTCCCGAAGAAGCCCCCAACTTCGCCGAACCCTCCGGCGCACCCGGGCCGGTCGCCTTCTCCGGCGTCCGCGACGCCCGTGGCAGCCCCGACGTCCCCTCCGCCCTGCCGTCAGCCGACACTGCGCTCCGCCGCCTCAACCACGTTGACGAGCAGCTGAGCGCGGGTCATGGGGCCGACGCCGCCGGGGTTGGGGGAGATCCAGCCGGCGACCTCCGCGACACCGGGGTGGACGTCGCCGACGATCTTGCCCTCGGCGGAGCGGGAGACACCGACGTCGAGGACGGCGGCGCCCGGCTTCACGTCCTCGGGCCGGACGAGGTGGGCGGAGCCGGCCGCGGCGACGATGATGTCCGCCTTCCTCAGGTGCGCGGCCAGGTCACGCGTGCCGGTGTGGCACTGGGTCACCGTCGCGTTCTCGCTGCGCCGGGTGAGCAGCAGCGGCATCGGGCGGCCGATCGTCACACCACGCCCGACGACCACGACCTCGGCACCCTTGATCTCGACACCGTACTGACGGAGGAGGGTGAGGACACCGTTCGGGGTGCAGGGCAGCGGGGCGGGCTCGTTGAGGACGAGGCGCCCGAGGTTCATCGGGTGCAGGCCGTCCGCGTCCTTGTCGGGATCCATCAGTTCGAGGATGCGGTTCTCGTCGATGCCCTTGGGGAGCGGCAGCTGGACGATGTAGCCGGTGCAGGCGGGGTCCTCGTTGAGCTCCCGCACCACCGCCTCGATCTCCTCCTGGGTGGCGGTCGCGGGCAGCTCGCGCTGGATGGAGGCGATGCCGACCTGCGCGCAGTCGCGGTGCTTGCCCGCGACGTACTTCTGACTGCCGGGGTCTTCGCCGACCAGGATCGTGCCGAGTCCGGGCATGACGCCCTTCTCCTTCAGCACCGCCACGCGGGCGGTCAGGTCGGACTTGATCGCGGCTGCGGTGGCCTTGCCATCGAGAATCTGGGCGCTCATGGCCCCAATCTTCGCGGATGACCGGCACCGGGTTCCAATCCGGTCACCTGGCGGACGCCCTTGCCCCGCTTCTGGGCGCGGCGGCGGCCCGTACCTCGCAGACCCGTACCTGACAGGACGGCGCCCCGTGCCCGACCGGTCTGCGCCCCGTACCCGACAGGTCTGCGCCCCGTACCCGACAAGATCGGATGTGTTGCACTTGCACAACACCCGATGAATCTCCCTGGACATCCGGCCGGGCATATAAAACGATTGGGGCACAGTGCCGCGGGCACTGCCGGGGGGCGTGACCATTTCAAAAGATTCAGGGCATTCCTCCGAACCGTGCCGCGCGTCCCCGCACCAGGCAACGGAGGAAACCCCGCATGAGCTTCGGCGACCCGAACAACCCGTACGGCCAGCCCCAGCAGCAGCCGCCCGCCCAGGGCTACGGCTACCCGCAGCAGACCCCGCCCCAGCAGCCGGGATACGGCTACCCGACCGCCCCGCCGGTCTCCCAGGGATACGGCGGCTACCCGAACGCGCCCGAGACCATGCCCAGCTCGGTGAACGCGGCCCGCATCATGCTCTGGGTCATCGTCGGCCTGCAGGTGATCGGCGTTCTTCTGTACGGCATCGGCGCGATCGGCGTGGCAGCGGCCAGCGACAGCACCGAGGACCCCGCTCTCGCGGAGGCGCTCGGCAACATTCCCATCGGCCAGATGGTGGCGATCGCCATCTTCGCGGTGGCCTGGCTCGTCTACGCGATCATGCTGGCCGTGAAGTTCAAGTCCGGCGGCAACGGCGTACGCACCGCCGCCCTGGTCTTCGGCATCATCACCGCGGTCCTCGGCGTCTTCCCGTTCTTCCTGATCGGCCTGGTCCACCTGGTGCTGGGCATCCTGATCGCCGTCTTCGTCGGCAACGCCAACGGCAAGGCGTGGTTCAACCGCCCGCGCTACTGAGCGACCGGGCACCACACGAACCGAGCACCGCACACCGAGGGCCGTGCCTCCCGTACGAGGAGGCACGG
>NZ_JBHVDX010000454.1:0-2714 GCF_042802555.1 Streptomyces sp. NPDC057474
CCTCAAAGGCCCCGGGCGCGGCCCATACCGGCAAGGGGCGCGGGGAACTGCGCGAGCAGCCACACACCACCCGCAGCCCCCGATCACCCCGCAGCCCCCGAGCCCCCGAGCCCCCGCAAGGGAACCGCTCCGGCCGTCAGCCCGTCGCGCGCTGCTGCCGGCTGCCGAAGGACAGCAGGGGGTCGCCGCTCTCCAGGGCCCACGGGTACGCCGTGACCAGGCCCCCGATCGCGCGGAACACGTCGCCCGCCTCCCCGGCCCGCTTCGCCTGCACGAGCGCGTACGCCAGCAGGTTGAGGTCAGCGACGGCCGCCGCATGGGTCAGATACCCGGGGCGGGGCCAGTCGGCCAGGGCGCGGCCCAGGGCCGCCACGGCGTTCGGGCGGCTCCACAGATGGACGGCGGTGAGGGCTTCGAGCCCGCCCTGGTCGACGGTGCCCTGGTAGAGGTCGATGAGGGCCGCTATCTCCAGGCCCGCCGTCGGGGCCGTGGGCGCCGCACCCGCGCGTACCCGGTCGAGGAAGTCGACGGTCTGCGCGTGCGAGCCGCACTCCCACGGCGACAGATAGCCGAGCATCTGGAAGTGGGCCTCGCGATGCCATGGATCGCGTCGGACGATCTCGTCCCAGAGCGGGAAGACCTCCGCGCCCGGCCGGCGCCACAGCCTCAGCAGACCGAGACGCACCACCCAGGGATTGGGGTCCTCGGGCCGCACCCCGGCGGCCTGTTCGCAGGCGTCGAGCGCCTCCCGGGTCTCCCCCGGGACCGGCTGCTCCTCGTACCGCGCCCGCAGCAGGACGCCCCAGGCGAACAGCAGTTGAGCGTCGGGGTCCTGCGGCTGCTCCTCGGCCCAGGAACGCTGCAGGGCCGGTGACGCCGACTCCGCGAGGACGCTCAGCCGGTGGGCCCGACGGTCCCAGTCCCGGCCGGTGTCGCGCAGCAACTGCTCGATCATGGCCACCGCGAGACTGCGGCCACCCGAACTCCCCCTCTCCACGAGACGCTTGCGCACCTTCCCGAGGTCGGTGTCGTCGAGTTCGGGAGCGAGTCTGGTCGTGCTTCGCCGGCGACCGAGGAGAGCCATGCCCGGAGAGTAACGAATTTTGGTCGCACAGTGATGGTTTGAGATGGATGTATGTCGATCCGACATCCCGACCAGGGAACGAGGGCAAGCACTATATCCTCAACTCGCCTATCTGCAGGCGCAGTTCACCTTATGCACACGATCTCCGCTCCCTATCATCGGAAGATGACGGAACCGACGCAGTCCGGCCCGTACGCGGGTCAGCCCGCCCCTCCGCCCCAGCCGACGGCTCCCGCGCCCGGCTGGCCGGCTCCTCCCCCGCAGCAAGGGGGCCCCTATCCCTACGCGACCACGCCGCCCGCCGGCTACGGCAGACCGCCCGCCCCGCCGGGAGACCCGGCGGCGGCCTCCGACCGCGTGTCCGGCGCGCTGCTGGTCCTCGGCGCCCTCCTCGCCGTCGGCGCCTCGTTCGCCACGCTGGACGAGTCGGTCCAGTACGTCGACGAGGCACAGGAGGAACCGGTCTACCGGACCGTCGCGAAGGCGTGGTCCTACACCAGCGGGGGGACGGGGGAGGAGATGGAGTCGGTCACGCAGTTCTCCGGCGTCCCACTGCTCCTCGGCGCCCTCATGGCCATCGCGGCGGCCGTACTCCTCCTGACCGGCCGCAGCCGCCGGCTCGCCCTGGCCCCCGCATTCGGCGTCGCGAGCGCGGTGCTGCTCCTCGGCACGACGCTGTCGGTGCTGACGGAGGCGGTCAACGACACCCAGTGGGACGAGGACGGCCGGACCACGACCTTCGGGGCCGGCTTCTATCTGCTGACCGTCGCCGGTCTGCTGGCACTCGGCGCGACAGTGACCACCGTCCTCGCCACCCGCCGCCCCGCCGGCGCGTTCCCCGGGCCCGCCCAGGCCGCGTTCCAGACCCCGCAGCCTCCGCAGACCCCGCAGCCCTGGCAGGCCGCACAGCCTCCGCAGCCTTGGCAGGCCGCCCTCGGCGTACCCGCCACCCAGCCGTACCCGCCGGGCCGGCCGCCGGCCCCGCACCAGCCGCCCCCGCCGGCCGCCGACTGAGGCCCGGCGGCGGACGCGCCGCCCCGCCGTCGGCGTTCCAGGGCGGACATATCCATCTTTTCCACCCGGAGAGGCGTTCGGCCGCGCACGCGTCAGCTGCGGAAATCAGGAGAGCCCGACATTTTCGCTCGGGGTGTCCGATGTCTCACACCGAACACCCCGAACCTGTGCTACCTTGCCATGAAGTGGCAGTTTTGGTTACCAGAGGCTTCTGAGTGCTCTTCGACCTTCCGTCGACGAGCACTCTTTGTTGTTTCCGGGACTTTCCGGGACTTTTCAGATCTTCCCGGTCGGGTCGAACCGTGCTGCGACACCGGGTCCGCAAAGTGTGGACTCCGGGCACTGCATCAAGGGAGTTTCAGCATGGCATCCGGCACCGTGAAGTGGTTCAACTCGGAAAAGGGCTTCGGCTTCATCGAGCAGGAGGGTGGCGGCCCCGACGTCTTCGCCCACTACTCGAACATCGCCACCTCCGGCTTCCGTGAGCTTCAGGAAGGCCAGAAGGTGACCTTCGACGTCACGCAGGGCCAGAAGGGCCCCCAGGCCGAGAACATCGTTCCCGCCTGACTCTGACGCGTACGCATGAGCCGGGGCCCGCGCCCGAAGGGTGCGGGCC
>NZ_JBHVDX010000455.1:0-2633 GCF_042802555.1 Streptomyces sp. NPDC057474
GCCCCCACCGGCCCGCGGCCGGGGGCCGCAGGCGCGCAGCCCCTGGATGGGACGGGTAGGGGCGGCGGGGGCGAGAACCCCCGCCGAACCACTCAGCGCCGCTTCTTGTCCACCAACCCCGCCCGCCGCAACGCATCCGCCATCGCACTGTTGGAAGGAGCCGCGGCGGCCGCACCCGGCTGCCGGGAAGCACCGCCCCCGCGCCCCTGCTGCCGAGGCGGCTGAGAGCCCCGCGCCCCCCGCTGAGGCCGAGACCCCCCACCCGGCTGACCCTGCCCGCCCTGCCCCTTCGGCGCCGCCTCGTCGTCCAGCCGCAGCGTCAAGGAGATCCGCTTCCGGGGAATGTCGACGTCGAGGACCTTCACCTTGACGATGTCCCCGGGCTTGACCACGTCACGCGGGTCCTTGACGAACGTCTTGGACAACGCGGAGACATGCGCCAGACCGTCCTGGTGGACACCGACGTCGATGAACGCCCCGAAGGCCGCCACGTTCGTCACGACGCCCTCCAGAACCATCCCGGACACCAGGTCGGAGATCTTTTCGACGCCCTCCTTGAAGGTGGCCGTCTTGAAGGCGGGCCGAGGGTCACGCCCCGGCTTCTCCAGCTCCTTCAGGATGTCCGACACGGTCGGCAGACCGAACGTCTCGTCCACGAACTCCCCGGGCCTGAGCGACCGCAGGACCCCCGTGTTGCCGATGAGCGCCGCCACCTCCTGACCGGAGGTCTTCACCATCCGCCGTACGACGGGGTACGCCTCCGGGTGCACGCTGGACGCGTCCAGCGGGTCGTCGCCGTCCCGGATCCGCAAGAACCCCGCGCACTGCTCGTACGCCTTGGGGCCGAGCCGCGCCACACCCTTCAGCTGGGACCGCGACTTGAAGGGACCGTTGGCGTCCCGGTGGGCCACGATGTTCTCGGCGAGCCCGGAGGAGATGCCGGAGACGCGGGCCAGCAGTGGGGCGGAGGCCGTGTTCACGTCGACGCCGACGCCGTTCACACAGTCCTCGACCACCGCGTCCAGCGAACGCGACAGCTTCACCTCGGACAGGTCGTGCTGGTACTGCCCGACACCGATGGACTTGGGGTCGATCTTCACCAGCTCGGCGAGGGGGTCCTGGAGGCGGCGCGCGATGGAGACGGCGCCGCGCAGCGACACGTCCATGTCCGGCAGCTCCTGCGAGGCGAACGCCGACGCCGAGTACACGGACGCGCCCGCCTCCGACACCATCACCTTGGTGAGCTGCAACTCCGGGTGCTTGGTGATCAGTTCACCGGCGAGCTTGTCGGTCTCGCGGGACGCCGTGCCGTTGCCGATCGCGATCAGATCGACCGCGTGCTCCTTGGCGAGGCGCGCCAGCTTGGCGATGGCCTCGTCCCACTTGTTGGCCGGGACATGCGGGTAGATCACGTCCGTCGCGACGACCTTGCCGGTCGCGTCCACCACGGCGACCTTCACGCCCGTACGGAAGCCGGGGTCGAGGCCGAGCGTCGCGCGGGTGCCGGCCGGGGCGGCGAGGAGCAGGTCGCGCAGGTTCGCCGCGAACACGTTCACCGCCTCGTCCTCGGCGGCCGTCCGCAGCCGCAGCCGCAGGTCGATGCCGAGGTGAACGAGAATCCGGGTCCGCCAGGCCCAACGGACCGTGTCCGTCAGCCACTTGTCACCGGGGCGACCGCGGTCGGCGATCTGGAAACGGTGGGCGACGATCCCCTCGTACGACGAAGGGCCGGGCTGCTCGGAGGGCTCCTCCGGCTCCAGGACGAGATCGAGGACGTCCTCCTTCTCACCACGCAGCATCGCCAGGATGCGGTGGGAGGGCAGCTCGGTGAACGGCTCGGCGAAGTCGAAGTAGTCGGCGAACTTGGCGCCCGCCTCCTCCTTGCCGTCCTTCACCCTGGCGGCCAGTCGCCCCCGCACCCACATGCGCTCGCGCAGCTCGCCGATCAGGTCGGCGTCCTCCGAGAACCGCTCGGTGAGGATCGCTCGCGCGCCGTCCAGCGCGGCCTGCGGATCGGCGACGCCCTTGTCGGCGTCCACGAACGCCGCGGCGGCGGCCGGCGGCTCGACGGTCGGGTCGCCGAGCAGGCCCTCGGCCAGCGGCTCCAGGCCCGCCTCGCGGGCGATCTGCGCCTTCGTGCGCCGCTTCGGCTTGAAGGGGAGGTAGATGTCCTCCAGCCGCGCCTTGGTCTCGGCGGCGCGGATCCGGTCCTCGACCTCGGGCGTCAACTTGCCCTGCTCGCGCACCGACTCGAGGATCGCCGTCCGCCGCTCCTCCAGCTCCCGCAGATAGCGCAGCCGCTCCTCGAGCGTGCGCAGCTGCGCGTCGTCGAGCATCTCGGTCGCTTCCTTGCGGTAGCGGGCGATGAAGGGCACGGTCGAACCGCCGTCGAGCAGCTCCACCGCGGCCCTGACCTGCCGCTCCCGTACGCCGAGCTCCTCGGCGATCCTGCCTTCGATGGACCCTACGAGGGGTGTCGTCACGATCCCGTACCGCCTTCTCCACTGGGGTTGCGCGGCAATTGTGGCAGGTGGCACCGACAGCGGGGGCGCAGGGCGTGAGACTCGTACGGTCGGCCCGGGACGGACGGGGAGCCGGACGCGTGGTCGCGTCCGGCTCCTGAGGTCTACGGC
>NZ_JBHVDX010000456.1:0-2631 GCF_042802555.1 Streptomyces sp. NPDC057474
CCCGCGGACCGGCCCCTCACCCCTATGCGGGGAACGGGAAATCAGGCGGTCGGGGCCGGCTTGCCGTCGTGGAGAGCGATCGCGCGCTGCATGGCCTTGCGGGCCCGGGGGGTGTCGCGGGCGTCGTGGTAGGCGACGGCGAGGCGGAACCAGGTGCGCCAGTCGTCGGGGGCGTCCTCGGTCTCCTCCTTGCGCCGTGCGAAGACCTCGTCGGCCGAGTCGCGGTCGATGCGGCCGCCCGGGGTGCGCTTCAACTCGTCGACGGGGAGGCCCCCTTCGGCGTCCAGTTCGGCGGCGAGCTGGTTGGCCTTGCGGACGAACTGGGTGTTCTTCCACAGAAACCAGACGCCGATCGCCGGCAGGACGAGCACGGCGACGCCGAAGGCGATCGTGACCGGGGTGCCGGTCTCTATGAGCAGGACCCCACGGCTGCCGACCAGGACGAAGTAGACGACCAGGACGGCTGCCGTGACGGCGTAGGTGATCTTCGCGCGCATGACGTTTCCGGCCGCTCAGCCCAGGTCGAGGAAGTGTTCGAGGCCGAAGGTGAGGCCCGGGGTCGTCACCACGCGGCGGGCGCCGAGCAGGATGCCCGGCATGAAGCTGCTGTGGTGCAGGGAGTCGTGACGGACCGTCAAGGTCTCGCCCTCACCGCCCAGCAGGACCTCCTGGTGGGCGAGGAGTCCGCGCAGGCGTACGGCGTGCACGGGGACGCCGTCGACGTCGGCGCCTCGCGCGCCTTCCAGGGCCGTGGCCGTGGCGTCCGGCGCCGGGGCGGTGCCGGCCGCGCGGCGAGCCTCGGCGATGAGCTGGGCGGTCCGGGTGGCGGTGCCGCTGGGGGCGTCGACCTTGTTCGGGTGGTGCAGTTCGACGACCTCGACAGACTCGAAGTAGGGCGCCGCGATCTGCGCGAACTTCATCGTCAGGACGGCCCCGATGGAGAAGTTGGGCGCGATCAGCACACCGGTCTCCGGGGATCCGTCCAGCCAGCCCTTGAGCTGCGCGAGGCGTTCGTCGGTCCAGCCCGTCGTACCGACGACCGCGTGGATGCCGTGGTGGACGCAGAAGTCGAGGTTGTCCATGACCGAGGCGGGGGTGGTCAGTTCGACGGCGACCTGGGCGCCGGCCTCGGCCAGGGTCTCCAGCTTGTCGCCCCGGCGCAGGGCGGCGACCAGTTCCATGTCCTCGGCGGCTTCGACGGCCCGTACGGCCTCGGAGCCGATGCGGCCCTGGGCACCGAGGACCGCCACGCGCAGCTTGCTCATTGCTTGGTTCCTTAACTGGGGTGTCAGGCGACGGCTTCGTGCAGACGGGACGCCTGTTTGTCCTTGAGTGGGCCGATCACCGACAGGGACGGGCGCCGGCCCAGGATCTCGCGGGCCACGGCGCGGATCTCGTCCGGGGTCACCATGGCGATGCGGGTCAGCATCTCGTCGACGGACATCTGCTCGCCCCAGCACAGCTCGCTCTTGCCGATGCGGTTCATGATCGCGCCGGTGTCCTCCAGGCCGAGGACCGTGGAGCCGCGGAGCTGGCCGATGGCGCGCTCGATCTCGTCGTCCGGCAGTCCGTACTCGGCGACCTGGTCGAGTTCGTCGCGGCAGATCTTCAGCACGTCGTGTACCTGGGACGGACGGCAGCCGGCGTACACGCCGAAGAGCCCGCAGTCGGCGAAGCCGGACGTGTACGAGTACACGCTGTACGCCAGCCCCCGCTTCTCGCGGACCTCCTGGAAGAGTCGGGAGGACATGCCGCCGCCGAGCGCGGTGTTGAGGACGCCGAGGGCCCAGCGGCGCTCATCGGTGCGGGCGAGGCCGGGCATACCGAGGACGACATGCGCCTGCTCGGTCTTGCGGCCGACGAGCTCGACCCGGCCTGCCGTACGGAGACCGCGGCGGCCCTCGCGCGGGGCGATCGGGGTGGCGTCGGCGCGGGTGAGGGCGCCGACACTCTCGAAGGCGGCGCGGACCTGTCGTACGACCTTGTTGTGGTCGACGTTGCCGGCGCAGGCGACCACGAGGTGGGTCGGGTCGTAGTGCTTCTTGTAGAAGCGGCGGATGCGGTCGGCGGTGAGGGCGTTGACCGTGTCGACCGTGCCGAGGACCGGGCGGCCGAGAGGGGTGTCGCCGAACATGGTGTGCGCGAACAGGTCGTGCACGCAGTCGCCCGGGTCGTCCTCGGTCATCGCGATCTCTTCGAGGATGGCGCCGCGCTCGACGTCGACGTCCTCCTCGCGGATGAGCGAGCCGGTGAGCATGTCGCAGACCGTGTCGATGGCGAGCGGCAGGTCGGTGTCGAGCACGCGTGCGTAGTAGCACGTGTACTCCTTCGCCGTGAACGCGTTCATCTCGCCGCCGACCGCGTCGATCGCGGAGGAGATGTCCAGCGCGCTACGGCGTGAGGTGCCCTTGAAGAGCAGGTGCTCCAGGTAGTGGGTGGCGCCGTTCAGCGCGGGCGTCTCGTCGCGGGAGCCGACGTGCGCCCAGATGCCGAAGGTGGCGGAGCGCACGGACGGCAGGGTCTCGGTGACGATGCGCAGGCCGCCCGGGAGGGTGGTCTTACGGACCGTACCGATGCCGTTCATGCCCTTGATCAGGGTTTGCGTACGGGCGACGGCCCGCGCCTCCGTGG
>NZ_JBHVDX010000457.1:0-2625 GCF_042802555.1 Streptomyces sp. NPDC057474
CCGGGAACGCCTCATACAACTCCCGGCCCATCCCCACCCGCTGCGCACCCTGCCCCGAGAACAGGAACGCCATCCGGCCCTCACCCGCGGTACCGGTGGCAGCCTGGGAGGCGGAGTCACCGTCCGCCAACTCGGCCAGTGCGGCGACAAGTTCGGCACGGTCGGTGCCGAGAAGGGCGGCGCGGTGGGGGTGGGCGGTGCGGGTGGTGGCCAGGGCGGCGGCGAGGTCGTAGGGGTCGAGGTCCGGGTGTCCGGTCAGGTGAGCGGTCAGGCGGTGTGCCTGGGCTCGCAGGGAGTCCTCGTCGTGGGCGGACAGGAGCCACGGCAGGACGGGGTGGGCGGCACGCGGTGCCGGTTCCGGGGCGGGTGCGTAGTCGGTGGGTTCGGGGGCCTGCTCGATGATGGCGTGGGCGTTGGTGCCGGAGACACCGAAGGCCGAGACGCCGACGCGGCGCGGGTGGTCGGAGCCGGGCCAGTCGACGGCCTCGGTGAGCAGTCGTACGTGACCGGCGCTCCAGTCGACGTGGGTGGAGGGGCGTTCGGCGTGCAGGGTGGACGGCAGGACGCCGTGGCCCAGGGCGAGGACGGACTTGATGACGCCTACGACGCCCGCGGCCGCCTGCGTGTGGCCGATGTTGGACTTGGCGGAGCCGAGCAGCAGCGGACGGTCGTCGGCGCGGCCCTGACCGTAGGTGGCGAGGAGGGCCTGGGCCTCGATGGGGTCGCCGAGGGTGGTTCCGGTGCCGTGCGCCTCGACGGCGTCCACGTCCTGCGGGGCGAGTGAGGCGTTGGCGAGCGCGGCGAGAATGACGCGCTGCTGGGACTGTCCGTTGGGTGCGGTGAGTCCGTTGGAGGCACCGTCCTGGTTGACGGCACTGCCGCGCAGCACAGCGAGGATCCGGTGGCCGTTGCGGCGGGCGTCGGAGAGCCGCTCGACGACGATCGTTCCGGCGCCCTCGGACCAGCCGGTGCCGTCGGCGTCGTCGGAGAACGCCTTGCAGCGGCCGTCGCCGGAGAGGCCGCCCTGCCGGTCGAACTCGATGAAGGCGCCGGGGCTGGACATGACGGTGACGCCGCCGACGACCGCGAGGGAGCACTCACCGGAGCGCAGCGACTGGGCGGCCAGGTGCAGGGCGACGAGGGAGGAGGAGCAGGCGGTGTCGACGGTGATGGCCGGGCCCTCCAGGCCGAGGGCGTAGGCGACGCGGCCGGAGAGGACGGACATGGAGTTGCCGGTGAGCAGGTGGCCCCGGACGTCGTCGGGCACGTCGCGCAGGCCGGAGGTGTAGCCCTGGTCGCTGCATCCGACGAAGACGCCGGAGCGGCTGCCGCGCAGCGTGACGGGGTCGATGCCGGCGCGTTCGAAGGCCTCCCAGACCACTTCGAGCAGCAGGCGCTGCTGGGGGTCCATGGCGAGGGCCTCGCGCGGGGAGATCCCGAAGAAGGCGGGGTCGAAGCGGTCCGCGTCGTGCACGAAACCGCCGCGGTGGCGCTCGCCTCCGGTGCCGGCCGGTGTCCCTGGTGCCGTGGGCCAGCCGCGGTCGGCGGGCCAGTCCGTCACCGCGTCGGTCCCGGAGGCCAGCAGGTCCCAGAACTCGTCGGGGGTGCGCACGTCGCCGGGGAGACGGCAGCTCATGCCGACGATGGCGACGGGCTCCTGCTCGCGGGTCTCCAACTGCCTCAGCTTGTGGCGGGTGTTGTGGAGATCGAGGGTGACCCGCTTGAGGTAGTCCCGAAGCTGCGCTTCCTTCGTCATGGACTGCCCCCATGGTGTGCGGTTCGGTGATGGGACGGGTGTCCGCGCGGGGCCGTGTGCAGCGGCCGGGCGCTCGGTGGCGGCCTGGCCGGCGGTGTGCTCCTCGTGCGGTGAGGACAGCATGACCCGGGCCGGGATCCTTTTTCGGCCCCCGGCGGGGTTCTCTGGGGAAACCCTTGGAAATCCTGCCCGGTCCGCCGTTCACGCAGGCAGGAGCGGTGACCGGGAGGCGACGGGGATCGGGCGGTACCCCGGACGGCCGTAGCGCGCGCACGGAGGTCGGGGCCCGGGCGGGCTCAGGTGTACGGGGGCGGGGCGCCGCGGGAGAGCAGGTCGGTCAGGACGGCGAAGGCGTCCCGGAGGGCGGCGAGGGCTTCGGGAACGCGCCAGGCCGCGCGGTCACGGGGGCCGACCGCGTTGGAGATGGTGCGGATCTCCAGCAGCGGTACGCCGTGGACGACGGCGGCCTCGGCGACGCCGAAGCCCTCCATCGCCTCTGCGGCGGCACCGTGGCGCCGGCGCAGGGCGTGCGCGCGTTCTGCGGTGCCCGTGACGGTGGAGACGGTCAGCACGGGTGCGTGGACGGCACCGAGGACACGGGCGACGGCTGCGGCCAGATGCGGCGCGCACGAGTGCTCGCAGACGCCGAATCCGAGGCTGTCGGCGGACAGGAACCCGTCGGGGGTCTCGCAGCCCAGATCGGCGGCGATGACGCGGTCGGCGACGACGACGGAGCCCGGGGCGGCGACGGGCGCGAACCCGCCCGCGATGCCGGCGGAGATGACGAGGTGGTACGGGTCCCGGTGGACGGCCGCCGCGGTGAGAGCCGCGTCGGTGGCGGCCGCCGCGGCGGCGGGGCCCACTCCCCC
>NZ_JBHVDX010000458.1:0-2598 GCF_042802555.1 Streptomyces sp. NPDC057474
CATTCCAGCCGTCCTACCCCCACTCCACCCCCCTCAGTCCCGCCGTCCGCACCCGACCACAACACGCCCCGCACCCAGACGGAACACGAACTCAATCGATCAACAATCGATCACGGAGCGGCCCTTTAGCAGCCGTCAATCAGTAACAGAAGCGACGTAATCGATGATTTGAGCAACTGGGTGTAGCAGTGCCTGCACGAAGCGTTATTCTCCTCAAACGCAAACGGGTACCCCTCCGTCGCTACGACGGGTGAAAGGTTCCGTACTGCACGTGATGGAAGCTCTGCCTCTGGGAGTCCCGTGTACCCACACGTCGGGGTTGACGCCTCGGGCCTGGCTACGCTGCGCGCGACGGTCAACCAACTGTTGCGCGGCTTCGTCCCCACCGCGTACGCCGTCCCCGCCCTCGCCACCACCGCCGCGCCCGTCGGCCCGTGCTACGCACTGGCCGACGGCAGCGCGGCGGTGGGCAGACGAGGCCGTTCGGGATCCACCGCCACGACCACCCGCCGACCAGCCGCGGACAGCGACAGCGCCCGCATGATGGACCTCGTCGAACGCGCCCAGTCCGGCGAGGCCGACGCGTTCGGTCGCCTGTACGACCAGTACAGCGACACCGTCTACCGCTACATCTACTACCGCGTCGGCGGCAAAGCGACCGCCGAGGACCTCACGAGTGAGACCTTCCTGCGCGCCCTGCGCCGCATCGGCACGTTCACCTGGCAGGGCCGCGACTTCGGTGCCTGGCTGGTCACGATCGCCCGCAACCTGGTGGCCGACCACTTCAAGTCCAGCCGTTTCCGCCTGGAGGTCACCACCGGCGAGATGCTCGACGCCAACGAGGTCGCGCGCTCCCCCGAGGACTCCGTCCTGGAGTCCCTCTCCAACGCCGCCCTCCTCGAGGCCGTACGCCGCCTCAACCCCCAGCAGCAGGAGTGCGTCACCCTCCGATTCCTGCAGGGCCTCTCCGTCGCCGAGACCGCCCGCGTCATGGGCAAGAACGAGGGCGCGATCAAGACCCTCCAGTACCGCGCGGTCCGCACCCTCGCCCGCCTCCTGCCGGACGACGCCCGCTGAACCCCGCCGACCAGGACGACCGCCGCTGAGCGACACCGCGCCGAGCGCACCGATCGCACACGCTCCGCGATCCTCAACTCACCTTCCGTCGAAGTCCGTTGGCTTCCTCGCCCGATCATCCGCCGTCCGTAACCCAAGTGCCACGCCGCTCGTTGTGCGGGATACAGGCTCCCTGTGGTCGCGCCTGGCCGACACCGATCACTCGATCGTGTGGATCGGTCGGGGACGCGCAACCCTCAGGACCCCCTGGGGAGTCGACCGTCATGACGAGAGGAGGTGCCGCCAGTGATCGCGAACGTATCGGCGCACCGGCGGGCGAACGCCTTCGCCCAGGCCCTGGAGGAGCTTTCCGACCAGGGCACGGCGGCCGAGCAGCCCGAGGGATCGGCACCGGCTCGGGCAGCACAACGGACCGAGCAGGGCCGCATGGTGGCCCTCACGACCGGTCTCGACGAGTTGCCCAAGCCAGTGCTCGACCCCGAGGTCAAGGTCGTCCATCGGGCCCAGTTGGTGGCCGCGATGGAAGCCATGCTGCGGGACGGCACACTGCCGGGGCGCAAGGCGGCGGACCCTTCGGTGCCCGAACAGCGATCGGGCAAGGCGCGAGGCGCGCACCGGGCAAACCCGCTGGGAAAGTTGCGACCACGGTCCCGACTGACGAAGGGTCTCGCCGCGGGCGGGCTCAGCGTCGGTGTGGCCGCGAGCGCCTTCGGCGGTGTGGCCGCCGCCAGCTCGGACGCCCTGCCCGGTGACTCGCTCTACGGCCTCAAGCGCGGCATCGAGGACGTGAAGCTCACCCTGGCCGACGACAGCGACGACCGGGGCCGGCTCTATCTGGACCAGGCGTCCACCCGGCTCAGCGAGGCACGCCGCCTCATGGAGCGCGACCGGGGCGGACAGCTCGACCACGAGTCCCTCGGCGAGATCCGCCGCGCCCTCACCGGGATGCGGCACGACGCCTCCGAGGGCCACCGCCTGCTCCACGAGGCCTTCGAGCGAGATCCGGAGTCCCTGGGCCCCATCCAGGCCCTGTCGGCCTTCTCCCAATCCCACCGCGAGGCCTGGGGCGCGCTCCGCGACCGGCTGCCCATGCAGCTCGGGGACGTGAGTCAGCAGGTCTCGTCGGTCTTCGACGCCATAGACGACGAGGTCGCCCCGCACTCGGCGCTCCTGCCACAGCCCCCCGCCCAGGGCGGCGACGGCAATCAGCGCTCCACGGACTCCGGCGCCCCCGGCACCACGGATCCCGGCCGCCCGGCCCCGAGCGCCACCGGCGGCTCCGCCAGCGGCAGCGAGGACACCACCAGCAAGCCCAAGCCGTCCACGTCGGACCGCGGCGGCGAAGGCCTCGTCGGCGGCACCACCGGCGGCCTTCTCGACCCACCCCAGGAAGACACCACCAGCACCTCCCCGTCCACCGGCAAGTCCACCCCGGCCGAACAGCCCGACGTCACCCTCCCACCCCTCCTCCCGGGCCTCCTGCCCGGCCTGGGTATCGACGGCGACGACAAGAGCTAGTCC
>NZ_JBHVDX010000459.1:0-2614 GCF_042802555.1 Streptomyces sp. NPDC057474
AGTGTGTTGGAGGGGGGTGGTGGTGCGGTGGTGGTGGCTGATGTGGAGTGGGAGCGGTTCGTTCCGGCGTTCACCAGTCGTCGTCCCAGCCCCCTGCTGACCAGCCTCCCCGGCCTCGGCGGCACCCGGACCGACTCCGCTGGCGAGAAGACGACGGGGGACACCCGCGCCGCCCTGACCGCCCGCCTCGCGGGCCGGCCCGAGACGGAACGCCGCCGGGCCCTGCGGGAACTGGTCTGTGAGCGGGCCACCCTCGTGCTGGGTCGCTCCGCCGACTCCTCCGTGGACGTCAACCGCGCCTTCCGGGACGTCGGGTTCGACTCCCTCACCGCTGTGGAACTCCGCAACCGGCTCAACGCCGAGACCGGTCTGCGACTGCCGTCCACCCTCGTCTTCGACCATCCGACACCTCGCCACCTCGCCGACCACCTGCACGACGAACTCTTCGCCGGTCCGGAAGCCGCGCCGGGTGGGTCCGCAACACCTGCCGAGTCCTACGGCAGCGACGAAGTGCGCTTCCGCAGTACCCTCGCCGCCATCCCGTTCTCCCGGTGGCAGCAGAGCGGTCTGCTCACGGCGGTGCTGACACTGGCGGAGTCCGATGCGTCCGGCACGCCCCAGGACGACGGGGACTCCGCCCACGGTGCGATCGGCGAGATGGATGTCGACGCACTCGTACAACTGGCCCTGGGTGACTCCACTTCCTGAGGCACCGTCCCACCCCCTACTTCTCCCCGGCCGCCCGCGTACGGGCCCACGAACCAGTGGAGCTGAGCATGTCCACCTCCGAAGAGCGCGTCGTCGCCGCGCTGCGCGCGTCCCTGACCGAGAACGAGCGCCTGCGCCGGCACAACGACGAACTCGTGCGGACGGCGACCGAACCGATTGCCATCATCGGCATGGCCTGTCGCTATCCCGGCGACGTCACCACCCCGGAACAGCTGTGGGACCTGGTCGCGGCCGGCGCCGACGCCATCACGCCCTTCCCTGCGGATCGAGGCTGGGACACGACCGGTGACGCGTCCACGGCCACCACACGCCAGGGCGGATTCGTCACCACGGCCGCCGACTTCGACGCGGGCTTCTTCGGGGTGTCGCCGCGCGAGGCGTTGGCGATGGACCCCCAACAGCGCCTGATCCTGGAAACGTCCTGGGAGGCCCTGGAACACGCGGGCCTGGCTCCCACCTCCGTGCGCGGCAGCCGCACCGGCGTCTACGTCGGCTGCAGCAACCAGAACTACGGAGCCGTCTCCGGCGACGACCTGCCCGAAGGCATCGGGGGCCATCTGCTCACCGGCAACGCGGCGAGTGTGGTGTCGGGGCGGGTGTCGTACGTGCTGGGTCTGGAGGGTCCGGCGGTGACGGTCGACACCGCCTGCTCGTCCTCGCTGGTGGCCCTGCATCTGGCGGCCCAGGCCCTGCGAGCCGGAGAGTGCGACCTCGCCCTCGCCGGAGGCGTCACCGTCATGTCCACCCCCGACGTCTTCACCGAGTTCGCGCGTCAGGGGGGTCTGGCGGGTGATGGGCGGTGCAAGGCGTTCGGTGAGGGCGCGGACGGGACGGGGTGGGGTGAGGGTGCGGGTGTGCTGCTGGTGGAGCGGTTGTCGGACGCGCGGCGGCTGGGACATCGGGTACTGGCGGTGGTGCGTGGTTCGGCGGTGAATCAGGATGGTGCGTCGAACGGGCTGACGGCGCCGAACGGTCCGGCTCAGCAGCGGGTGATCCGTGCGGCGTTGGCGGGTGCGGGGGTGTCGGCGTCCGAGGTGGATGTGGTGGAGGCGCACGGTACGGGGACCAGGCTGGGTGATCCGATCGAGGCGCAGGCGTTGCTGGCCACGTACGGGCGGGACAGGGCCGATGGGCGGCCGTTGTGGCTGGGGTCGGTGAAGTCGAATGTGGGTCACACGCAGGCGGCTGCGGGTGTGGCTGGTGTGATCAAAATGGTGCTGGCGATGCGGCACGGGGTGGTGCCGGCGACGTTGCATGTGGATGCGCCGTCGTCGCAGGTCGACTGGTTGTCGGGTGCGGTACGACTGGTGACCGAGCAGCAGCCATGGCCCGACACCGGCGGTCCGCGCGTGGCCGGCGTCTCGGCCTTCGGGGTCAGCGGCACCAACGCCCATGTGATCCTTGAACAGTCCCCCCTTCCGGAACCGCCAGGTGAGCCTCTCGCCGTCCCCGCGGACTCCGCACCCCTTGTATGGCCGTTGTCCGGCCGCACCGAGGACGCCCTGCGTGCCCAAGCCCGCACCCTTGCGGCCTTCGCCGACCGGCACCCCGAGGCCGCCGTGAGCCGGACCGGTCTCGCCCTCGCGACGACACGCACACACTTCGAACATCGGGCGGTCGTCGTCGCTGACGATCCCACTCGCCTCACCGAAGCACTGAACGGTCTCGCCGACGGCATCACCTCGGTACACACCATGGCCGGCCAGGACCACGGAGAGTCACGACAAGCGTTCCTGTTCTCGGGTCAGGGTGCGCAGCGTGCGGGGATGGGGCGGGAGTTGTATGAGGCATTCCCTGTGTTCGCGGATGCTTTCGATGCGGTGTGTGCGCATGCCGGTTCGGGGTTGCGGGATGTGGTGTTCGGTGATGATGCCGAGCGGTTGAG
>NZ_JBHVDX010000460.1:0-2588 GCF_042802555.1 Streptomyces sp. NPDC057474
ACGCGAAGCAGTCCGCGCCCGCCTCGTCCGGGAGTACGAGGACACCCTCCTCAACCCCTACACCGCAGCCGAACGCGGCTACGTCGACGCCGTCATCACCCCCTCCAAAACCCGCCGCCACCTCATCCGCGGCCTGCGTCAACTCCGCACCAAACGCGAAACCCTCCCCCCGAAGAAGCACGGAAACATCCCCCTCTAGCCCTGCTGGGAGCCGACATGACCATCAAGGTCGTACGGGGCAATCCGACCCCCGAGGAGCTGGCCGCCGCACTGGCGGTGGTCCGGGCCCGCGCCGCGGCGGCAGCCACCGAGCCGCCCGGCGCGCCCGCCCCCCGCGACTCCTGGTCCGACCCGTCCCGCATCGCCGCCCACCGCCTGCCGGCCCCGGGCCCCACCACCTGGAGCCGCACCTACTGGCCCGGCTGAGCGGAACCACCCCTACCAACTTGAGTACGCGTACTCAGGCGCCCGACCCCCCGAGCGACGCACCATCGCACCATGCTCTGGTCCGACCCTGAGAACGAGCCGCCGAAGGAACTGCGCGACACGCAGGCCATGCTTCGGCGGCTCAGCATCCTCATGGCCATAGCCATGCTCCTGGCCATGCTCGTCCTGGGCATCCTCTGACCGACGTCCGGATCCGGGCGGGGGCGCTTACCGGCACGCACAGGGCGCCGTCGCGCCCACCCGTACCACCCCCCCAGCGTCACAGCTCCCCTGAGCCGGGTACGGCTGCTGGAACAGCTCCCAGGACGGCGGCACGGCCCCCGACCGACCACCGGCCCGCCCGCGCCCTCAAAGGGGCGCGGGGAACTGCGCGAGCAACCACAGCGGACAGGACCCCGCCCACGGCGCAGCAGCACCCCCACGACGAACAGGCGCCCACCGCACCGGTCCCGGCCGTCCGAAAGCCCGGGCCACGCAGCCGAAACCGGCCGACCGCCGGAGGCAATACCCTGACCCCATGACCGCCCCGCACCCCCGCCGCCTCGTGCTCGCCTCCCAGTCCCCCGCCCGGCTCAACCTGCTGCGCCAGGCCGGCCTCGCCCCCGAGGTGATCGTCAGCGGCGTCGACGAGGACGCCGTGACCGCCCCCACCCCCGCCGACCTCGCCCTCGCCCTCGCCGAGGCCAAGGCCTCCGTCGTGGCCGCGAAGCCCGAGGTCAAGGGCGCCCTGGTCATCGGCTGCGACTCGGTCCTCGACCTCGACGGCGAAGCCCTCGGCAAGCCCGCCGACGCCGAGGAGGCCACCGCCCGCTGGAAGTCGATGCGCGGCCGCGCCGGCACGCTCCAGACCGGCCACTGCGTCTACGACACCGTCACCGGCCGCTACACCTCCGCGACGGCCTCCACGGTCGTCCACTTCGGCGACCCCACCGACGAGGAGATCGCCGCGTACGTCGCCTCCGGCGAGCCCCTCCACGTGGCGGGCGCGTTCACCCTCGACGGCCGCTCGGCCCCGTTCATCGACGGCATCGAGGGCGACAACGGCAACGTCATCGGCATCAGCCTGCCCCTGCTCCGCCGCCTGCTGGCCCAACTGGGCGTAGGCATCACAGAGCTGTGGACGCCCCGCGAGAAGTGACCCGAGGTCTCACGAAGCACTCGATGCCGGAGGAACAGCCGGAGCAGCCCGCTCCGGCCCACCCGTACCGCGCCCACCCGCGCCACCAGACCCACCTGGCACCGCGTCGGCAACCCCGTCCTGCCGGTCGTACGTCATCAGCGTGAGCAGCACGAGCCCCAGCACCACCATCATGAACGCGAACGCGCCCCACCCGACCAGCCCCACGGTGACCGCCCCGAGCAGCCCGTGCACGACGGCCACACTGATGAGCAGGATCTTCCCGAGCCCGGCGGCGGGCCGGTTGCGCAGCGCGACGAGCAGGGCGACCACGCCGCAGAAGACGAAGTAGAGGCCGAACAGGACACCTCCGGCCTTCGTGGAGACGGACATCGCGTCCGGATCCAGCCCGGCGAGCGACATCTTCTGCCGGTCGACGACCGTGCCGAGGAACCACTGCAGCCCGGCGATCCCGAGCCCTTCCACGAACAGCACGATCGCCGTGACCACCGCCACCGGTCTGCGGATCACCGGCCCCACCCACTTCCACTCTCGTCCTGCTGCTCTCAGCGCCTCGCGCACCCACGTCGTTACCCCAGGTAGGTGTAGGAGAACATCGCGAACGCTACTAACGGGTAAACCCCGGGACAAGGGTTCTCGCGAGAGCAAAGAATCGTTGGGCCATTAGTAGGGACTCCACAAAGAAACCCAACCGGCCGCAGCACGGCCGCACAGAGACCTTGACCACATCGGAGGGCTAGGGTTTCCGCGTGGAGTCCTGCGCAATGCTGTGCGACAAGGGATTTCGCGGGTCGAGCGAGCCTCGTTTCACGCTCCGTGTGGGCAAGCTCACCATTGTGGACGGGTCGAAACGCCGTGTCGGCAGTCCCTAAACTCGGCTTGTTTCAAGGAGAGGGAGCCATCGTGCGCAAGGTGTTGATCGCCAACCGAGGCGAAATCGCTGTCCGCGTCGCCCGGGCGTGCCGGGACGCCGGGATCGCGAGCGTGGCCGTGTACGCCGATC
>NZ_JBHVDX010000461.1:0-2554 GCF_042802555.1 Streptomyces sp. NPDC057474
GGGGCGCGGGTTTTCAGGGGCGCGGGGAACTGCGCGACATGCCGCCACCCACCCGCAGACGACACACCTCCCGCAACACCCTCGGCGGGTCTACGCTTAAACGGCTCAGAAGCGTTTCGGGAAGGTGGCGTCATGGCGGGCTGGAACGTGCGCGACATCCCCGATCAGCGCGGCCGTGCCGCTGTCGTGACCGGTGCCAACAGCGGCATCGGATATGTCGCCGCCCGGGAACTCGCCCGTCGTGGCGCCCATGTCGTCCTCGCCTGTCGGGGTGCGGAGCGAGGCGCCGCGGCGCTGGGACGGATGAGTTCCGAAGTCCCGGACGGGAGCGTTGAGTTGATACGGCTCGACCTCGGGGACCTGGCCTCCGTACGGGACTTCGCGGAGGCGTACCGGCACGCGAGCGACCGGCTGGATCTGCTCGTCAACAACGCGGGTGTGATGGCCGTGGCGCAGGGCCGCACGGCCGACGGCTTCGAGACACAGTTCGGGACCAACCACCTGGGCCACTTTGCCCTCACCGGGCTGCTGCTGCCGATGCTCCTGGCCACGCCCGGCGCCCGCGTCGTGACCGTCTCCAGCAGCATGCACATGAGGGCGAACATCGACATCGACGACCTCAACGCCGAGCGGAAGTACGGGCGTTGGCTCGCCTACGGCCGCTCCAAGACCGCCAATCTGCTCTTCACCCACGAGCTGGCCCGGCGGCTGGCCGCCAACGGCTCGGAGATCGTCGCGGCGGCCGCGCACCCCGGCTACGCGGCGACCAACCTCCAGACGGCCGGCCCCACCGCCGAGGGCCGCAAGGGCGTCGAGCGCTTCATGCGCGTCGGCAACCGCATATTCGCCCAGTCCGCCGAAGCCGGTGCCCTGCCCACGCTGTACGCGGCGACCGCCCCCGGCGTACTTCCCGACTCCTTCATCGGCCCGTCCTTCGCGATGTGGCGCGGCGCTCCGGGACCGTCCAGCCGAGCGCCCTGGACCCTCAACGACCAGGCGGGCGAACGCCTTTGGGCCGCCTCGGAGCGACTCACCGGGGTCACGTACGACGAGCTGAAGACCTGACGCACGGCCACGACCGCGCCCTTGTCCTCTGTCCTCCGCGCCCTTGTCCTCCGTGCCCTCGCCCTCCGCGCCCTCAGCGCACCCCGCCGTCGCCTCGGCCTCTCCTACCCGACCCTCATCCCCAGCAGTTCCCGGAACGCCTCGCTCCCGGCCGGGGTCACCTTCACCGCGCGGCCGGAGCCGACCCGGCGTACCCACTGTCGCTCCATGGCGGCGGCGTACAGGGCCGCTCCCAGGGCCCCGGCCAGGTGCGGTCGGCGTTCCGTCCGGTCCAGACAGCTCCGTACCAAGGGACGTCGGGTGTCCTCGGGGTGCCGGTAGGCCAACGTTTCGGCCAGCCAGTTCCGGCCCGCCGGGGTGACGGACAGCCCCGAGTCGGCGGCGACCAGGTCGCGGGCGATCATCGCGTCGGCCAGGGCCACGCCCAGTCGCCCCGCCAGGTGGTCGTAGCAGGTGCGGGCCCTGGCCTCGGCGTCGAGCCGTACCGAGTGGCTCAGGTTGCGTGGGCGGGTGGCGTCCGGGGCGTACGAGGCGAGGGCTTCGATCAGGGCGGCCGCCTCCGGGCCGGCGAGCCGGACATAGCGGTGCCTGCCCTGGCGCTCCTCGGCGAGCAGCCCGCCCTCGACGAGGCGGGTGAGCTGCTCGCTGGCGGTGGAGGCACGCACTCCCGCGTGCCGGGCGAGCTCGCCCGCGGTCCAGGCACGGCCGTCGAGCAGGGCCAGGCAGAAGGCGGCCCGGGTACGGTCGGCGAGCAGGCCGGCGGTCTCGGCGAGCGGGGACATGCCGCCATGATGCCGCGAGGACGGTTCGGGCGGCGCCGAACTGTTCCGGCCCCAGCATCGGGACCATGACGCACCTGACGCACCTGACGCGTACGACGCATCGGCTCGACCGCTACGCGGATGTGCGGGCGGCGCTCGCCGACCCGGCCCTCGTCCCTGAACCGCCCGCCGCGTACGAGGGGCCGGCCGCGGGCATCGCCTGGTTGCGTGCCACCGTGGCCCGGTTCAGCTCCGGGGAGCCGCACCGTCGGCGCCGGGCTCTGGTCGAGGCGGAACTCGCCCGGCTGGATCCCGTCTCCCTGCGGCGGGCGGCAGCCACCGAGCCGGAGGGAGAGGTGCGGACCCAGGTCGTACGCACCCTCGCCGAAGCACTGGGGATGCCCGAGCCGGAAGCGGTGGCAGAGGCGGTGATCGTGATCGCCGGGGCCTATTTCGGGGGCGACGACACAGCGGCGCACATGGCGGCGCGGGCTGCGGGTGAGGCGGCGGCGGGCACACCGCCGGGGGCGGCAGCAGAGGCAGCGGACGAGGTGGCAGCGTCGGACACGGCCGCAGGCACAGCGGCGGACGCGGCGGACCAGGTGCCCCGCGTGGCGGAGGATCGGGCGTCCTGCGTGGCGGAGGATCGGGCGTCCTGCGTGGCGGAGGATCGGGCGTCCTGCGTGGCGGAGGATCGGGCGTCCTGCGTGGCGGAGGATCGGGCGTCC
>NZ_JBHVDX010000462.1:0-2502 GCF_042802555.1 Streptomyces sp. NPDC057474
TAGATATGACCGCGCGGTCAGTGACCGCGCGGTCATATGATTGACCTCGCTCGATAAAGACATACGCTCGCCGGGAGAATCGATGACACGAGTGGTGGCACGCGGTACGGCTGCGGCCCCACCGCGGAGTGCGGACGTGGCCCGCCTGGCCGGCGTCTCGCGCAAGACGGTGTCACGGGTCCTCAACAACGAGCCGTACGTCTCCGAGGAGGTCCGTCGACGCGTCCTCGAGGCCGCGGAGGAGCTCGGATATCGACTGAACCACGCGGCCCGGGCACTGGCCTCCGGCCGGAACCGGTCCATCGGTGTCGTGGCACTGGGAACGGCCGGATACGGAACCGCCTCGCTCCTCGTCGGCATCGAGAGGGCCGTACGGGACGCCGGTTACGCCCTGCGTATGGTCAACACGGTGGACGGGGAACCGGACGGCATCGCCGGCGCCGTGACCTCGCTCCTGGAGCAGGGCGTGGACGGCATCGTCGTATCCGAGCCCATCGTGGAGGGGGAGGTGCAGGTCGGGGTCGACGTGCCGCTTCTCTTCCTGGGGGCACCACCGGCCTTCACCTCTGCCCGGACCCTGACCGTGGGTGTGGGCGCGTACGCGCTGGCGAGGGCAGCCACCGATCACCTGCTGGATCTGGGCCATCCGACCGTTCACCACCTGGCCGGTCCGGGGCAGTGGTACGCCTCGAAGGACCGTATCGAGGGCTGGCGGGCGGCGCTGGTGGCACGCGGAGCGGATGAACCTCCCCTGCTCGAAGGCGACTGGTCGCCCGCGTCCGGCTTCGCGGCGGGCCGTGAGCTGGCTGCGGACAGCTCGGTGACGGCGGTGTTCGCGGCGGGCGACGAGATGGCGATCGGCCTGATTCACGCCCTGCGGGAGGCCGGCCGCCGGGTGCCGGAGGACATCAGCGTCGTGGGCTTCGACGGCAACCCCGTCTTCGCCTACATCACCCCGCCCTTGACCACCGTGCGTCAGCCCTTCGACGAGGCGGCACGGGAAGGAATCAGACTCCTCGTGCACGTCATCGAGGCGCCCGAGACCGATCTTCCTCCGGCGAGCGAACCCCCGGTCGAACTCGTCGTTCGCGGCTCGACCGCCCCTCCACCGTCCCACCATGACCGATGAGCCGTTTTCTCTGACCCTCCCCGCAGCGGGCGTGAGAGCCGACGCCCGGAACACCGTCCTCTGCCGTCCGACGAGGGCCTGACCGCGAGGCTCCCGTACGCCAGTGCCGCAGCGTCGGCAGCCTTTCCGCGCCGATCGACGCCGCCCACCGATTCCGCCGCTCCCGCCTGGACCGATCCGGGGAGCGGCGGGCACCGAAACACATCCCCATCCCTTCCCCCGGGAGCCGCACATGTCCTCTGCCCAGTTGGGCGCCAGACCCGGCGCCGCTCCGCGTTCCCGTCCCTTCTCCCTCCTGACGTTGATGGTGTCCCTGCTCGTCGCGATAGGGACGCTGACCCTGCCCGCCGCCGGCCGGGCCGAGGCGGAATCCCGTCCGTCGCAGACGCTGTACACGCCGCCGTCGAACGCGCCCTCACCGGGGACGTTCTACCCGCGGGCGATGCGTCTGCAGTACAACGGCTCGGCCAACGGCACGATGCTCGCCACCTTCGAGCAGTACACCTCCGGCACGCCGGTCTTCCCGATCTACCGCAGCACCGACAACGGCACCTCCTGGACGAAGATCTCCGAGGTCGCCGACACCCAGAACGGCTGGGGCATGCGCTGGCAGCCCGAGCTGTTCGAACTGCCCAGAGCCATGGGCGGCTTCCCCGCCGGAACCATCCTCGCCGCGGGTGACTCCGTGCCGGCCGACCGGGGCGGCAGCAAGATCGACCTGTACGCCAGCACCGACCGCGGCCAGAGCTGGAACTTCGTCACCAACATCGCCACCGGCGGCCCGGCACACTCCAGCAACGGCTACACCCCCGTCTGGGAGCCGTTCTTCCTGCTGTCCGGCGACAGGCTCATCGTCTACTACTCCGACCAGCGCGACACCGACCACGGCCAGAAGATCGTCCACCAGGTCTCCACGGACCTCCGCAACTGGGGCCCGGTCGTGGACGACGTGGCGATGCCCACCTACGCGGACCGCCCGGGCATGCCGGTGGTCACCCGGCTGCCCAACGGCAACCACGTGATGAGCTACGAGTACTGCAACGCACCCGAGGGCCGGTGCTCCGTGTACTACAAGATCTCCTCCGACCCGGAGGGCTTCGGCTCCGTCACCGGCCGGGTACTGAGGTCGACCGACGGCGTCATCCCCAGCGGAGCGCCCTTCATCACCTGGCTGCCCGCCGGAGGGCCGAACGGCACCCTCGTCCTCAGCGGCGAGAGCCAGGACGACCTGTTCGTCAACACGGAGAACGGAGCCGCGAACGCCTGGACCCGTATGCGCTCCAACGTCGCCGGCGGGTACAGCCGGGGCATGCTCCCGCTGACCGACGGTCACAGCCTGATGGTGTTCAGTGGGGGACGCGGGCGAAGCACGG
>NZ_JBHVDX010000463.1:0-2498 GCF_042802555.1 Streptomyces sp. NPDC057474
CGGGCTTCGCGGGCTTCGCGGGCTTCGCGGGCTTCGCGGGCTTCGCGGGCTTCGCGGGCTTCGCGGGCTTCGCGGGCTTCGCGGGCTTCGCGGGCGTCGCGGGCGTCGCGGGTGTCGCGGGCGGTTCGTTCTGTGTCGGGTGGGGCTCCTTGCCGCCGATCGCTCGGATGCCCGCGGCCGAGAGCAGATAGCTGGCGGCGTCTGTCAGCAGGGTGGTGACCGGGCCGAAGAGGCCGATCGCGGCGCCGCCGAGGGGTGGGCCGAGCATGGTCGTCGTCCAGGTCGTCGCCTCGAAGCGGCCGTTGGCGGCCACGAGGTGTTCCGGGGGGACCAGGGACTTCAGGCAGGCGCCGCTCGCCGCGACGAAGGTGATGTCGGCCACGGCGACGACCACGGACACCAGGAGGAGCTGGGGGAAGGTCAGCAGGTCGAGGGCGTATGCCGCCGGGACCGTCAGCAGGGCCGCGCAGCGGACCAGGTCCATCGTGATCATCACCGGGCGTTTGCGGCGGAACTCCACCCAGGGGCCGAGCGGTACGGCCACGGCCGCGCCCACCGCCAGGCCGGTGGCCGCCAGCGCGGAGACCTCCGTCGGGCCGACGTGCAGGACCAGCACCGCGATCAGGGGGAACGCGTCGAACGACAGCCGCGTACCGAACGCGCTGACCGCGTACGCCGCCCACAGCCACCGGAACTCCCGCCCCAGCCCACCGCCCCGCCCGGCCCGCGCCATCCCCGCACCATCTCCCGCCGCCGCGCCGCTCGACGCGGCCCGCGCGGGTCACGTCCGACCGGGCCATCCAAGCGAGCGGGAGGCAGCCCATCAAGAGTGGAGCGGCTGAGCCGGGAGGCCGCGGGCGACTCTCAGCCTCGCGGGAACTTGGCGGTCGGAAGGACCAGGCCGAGGAGAGTGGTGGTCATGTCGACCTCGCCGCCGTAGGTGACGGACAGGTCGCTGACGTAGTCGCCGTCCTTGGGCTGGGTGAACAGTCGACTTGCCCGCGCAGGGGTCCGCGATCAGGTAGACGGGGACCTCGGCGAGCGCGTACGCGGTCTTCTTGGGGCCGTAGTCGTTCCTGGCGGTGTCCGTGGAGATGACCTCGGCGATGAACTCGACGTCCGCATAGCGCCAGCGGCCCTTGGCGTCCTTCTCGGCGCCGTCGCGAAGCTTGGCCACGTCCGGGGCGAGGCCGTTCAGCTGGCCGGGGAAGTCGATGCGGACATCCGACACGACGTCCACGTCCTCGCCGAAGTGGTTATCGAGCACACGAACGATCCGGCGAATTGTCTGCCAATGAGCATCCCGCTGCGGCGACATGTAGATGGTCCCCTCGACGATCTCGGCCTTGTAGCCCTCGGGGACATGCATCTGGTCGAACAGCTTGTCCAGGGTCTGCTCGTTGATGTCGGCCATCTCGATCCTGTCTTCAAGGACGGTCATCGTGGCGCTCCTCGCCGGCCGCTCCTCGATCGAAGACGGCCGCGCAGTACAACGATACGCACGGTGACCAGGACACGACCGGTACGGTCACAGGAGGACGGCTGGCGGGACTGGTTGCGTTCGCGCTGGTGACGGCGAGGCAGGCCGACCAGGTTCACGACCACGAAGAGGGCTGCTCGCGTCCCAGGGTCGTCACGACATGCGCGGCGATCACGACTGCTCGTACGGTCCCCCCAGCCCCCACCCCTCGTGCATCGCGTTCGCGAAAGCCGCCGCGATCTTGTGCTCGCCGGAGGTGCTGGGGTGGGTGCCGTCGTACGTGTCCCAGTTGATGTCGTACGACGGGGGCGGGGAGGCCAGGAGGAGAGGGGAGCGGGGTTCGTCGAGGTCGGCGGCCGCCTTGGCGAGGAGTTCGTTGAAGCGGGCGACCTCGGTGGCGAAGGGGGCGTCGGATTCGGCGCGGACGTTCGGGGTGACCGGGAGGAGAACCATGCGGACGTGCGGGTTCGCCTCGCGGGCGGCCTCGACGAAGCGGCGGGTGTTCTCGGCGGTCTGCTCGGCGTTGGTATAGAAGCCCAGGTCGATGAGGCCGAGGGAGACGAGGAGGACGTTGGCCTTGTGGCCGCGGATCGCGTCGGCGATCAGCGGGGTCATGTGCAGCCAGCCCTCGCCCCAGCCCGCCAGATGGGCGCGGGGGAAACGCGGGTCGGTGTCGGCGTACTCGTACGACGTCGGGGCGTCCGTCGCCTTGTCGTGCAGCGTCTCGCGCGGGCCGACGATCTTGAAGGGGCCGTCGTGCGTCGTGCGCAGGTGCTGCCAGAGCCGGTAGCGCCATGTGTGTTCGCCCGCGCTCCCGATCGTCATGGAGTCGCCTACGGGCATGAACCTGAGCATGCGCTCATCATGAACGATCGCTACCGGTTGGTAGGCCGTGGTTGGTCTCCCGGTGCTGTGAACCTTGCCACGGCGCCTCATGGTTCGGAGGTTCGGGAGCGTTGGCGGGTGCGGCTGAGTGGGGCTTCTCGCGCAGTTCCCCGCGCCCATGAAAGACCAGGCC
>NZ_JBHVDX010000464.1:0-2491 GCF_042802555.1 Streptomyces sp. NPDC057474
GTTCCCCGCGCCCCCTTGCTTTCAGGGGCGCGGGGAACTGCGCGAGCTCCACTCGGCCGCGGACGAACAACCCGCCCGAGCGGGGTCGAAGGGGCGGCAGTCCCTGGGGATGGGAATGGGTAGGGGCGGCGGGGGCGAGGAGGATGGGTGCTACCAGCGCGGCACGGACGGCGTCACCCAGTCCGGGTCGGCCACACGCATCGCCGCCGCGTCATCCCGGTCCTTCAGCGACCCGTCATCGGCCAGCCACCGCCGATGCAGGAACTCCAGCTTCCCGCGGTCGAGTTCGACCCCGAGCCCCGGCGCGTCCGACACCCGCACCGCCCCGTCCTCGAACGTGAGACGCGAGGTGAGGACATCTTCCGACTGCCACGGATAGTGGGAGTCGCAGGCGTGGTGGAGGTCGGGCACCGTGGACGCCACATGGGTCATCGCGGCGAGACTGATGCCCAGATGGGTGTTGGAGTGCATGGACACGCTGACACCGAACGTACGGCAGACGGCGGCCAGTTCGCGGGTGTTGCGCAGCCCGCCCCAGTAGTGGTGGTCGGAGAGAACGACCTGCACGGCGCCCTTCGTGAACGCCTCCTTGATCTCCGCGAAGGTCGTCACGCACATGTTGGTGGCCAGGGGCACGTCCGTCCGCGCGGCGACCTCGGCCATCGCGGGCGTCCCGAGCGCCGGGTCCTCCAGGTACTCGAGAACGTCCGCCAACTCGTCCGCGACCTTCAGCGAAGTCCCCACGGACCAGGCGCCGTTCGGGTCCAGCCGCAGCGGATGGCCGGGGAACGCCTCGGCCAGCGCACGGATCGCGGCGATCTCCTCCTCCGGCGGGAAGACACCCCCCTTCAGCTTGAACGACGTGAACCCGTACCGCTCCTTGAACTTCCGGGCCTGCTCCACGACCCCGGCCGGGTCCACCGCCGCCCCCCAGTCGTCCTTCTCGCAGACGACGCCCTCGGGGTGGTCCGCCCACTTGTAGAAGAGGTACGCGCTGTACTCCACGGCGTCCCGCACCTTGCCGCCGAGCAGCGCGTGCACGGGCAGCCCCAGTGCCTTGCCGAGCGCGTCGAGACAGGCGACCTCGAACCCCGACACGACCGACAGCCGCAGCTTGTCGGCGGTCTGGACGCCGCGCAGCCCGCCCACGTCGACCTGCCCGGAGACCCGTGACCCGTCGACCGCCACCTCGTCGGCCAGGACGAACAGCCCGTTCAGGTCGTCGGCCTGACGGCCCACCAGCTTCGCCGCGAACGGCCGGGCCAGCTCCAAATACTTCGTGTCGCCGTACGTCTCGCCGACGCCCGTGGTCCCGTCGGCGGTCACGACCTCCACGATGAGCCGCGGGGTGTACGGCTGGTGCACGCCCTGCGTGTTCAGCAGCGGCGGGTCGGCGACCAGGATCGGGGTCAGCCGGACCTCGGTGATGGTCAGGTCGCGGGTCGCGGTCACAGGGCGGCTCCTACGGTCGGGACGGCGGATTCTGCGGGGGCGAGGTCGGAGGCGAGGGGTCGGTCAGCGGGGCGTGTACGAGGCCGACGGGGCGTCCGCGCGGTTCCACGAGCGGGACCTGGGGCCATCTCCCTATGTAGACACCATCTACGTATGAAGATGAAGATTAGGTACGCGAACATCCGGCGTCAATAGAGCGCGCACGCCCCGCCTACGATCGGCACATGTCGGAGACAGACGGCGCCGGGGGCGTCCGCGAGGTGAAGTCGGCGGCGCGCACGGTCGACCTGCTGGAACTGCTGGCCGCGCGCGGCGACCGGCCCGCACGTCTCCAGGAGTTGGCGGACGAGCTCCAGGTCCCGCGCAGCTCGATGTACGCCCTGCTCCAGACCCTGATCGGCCGGCGCTGGGTCCGCACGGACACCACCGGCTCCCTCTACGGCATCGGCATCCGCGCCCTGCTCACCGGCACCAGCTACCTGGACTCCGACCCGCGCGTGCGCGCCGTACGGCCCTACCTCGACGAGGCGTCCGAGGCCCTCGGCGAGACCATCCACCTCGCCCGCCTGGACGGCATGGACGTCGCCTACCTGGCCACCCGTGAGTCCCACGAGTACCTGCGCACGATCAGCCGCGTCGGCCGCCGTCTTCCCGCCCACGCCGGCGCCCTCGGCAAGGCACTCCTCGCCGAACGCCCCGACACGAACCTTCCCGAGGGCCCCTACGAGGCGCTCACCCCCAACACCCACACCACCCGCGCCTCCCTCGCCGCCGACCTCGCCGCCGTCCGAGCCCGCGGCTACGCCGTCGACCACGAGGAGGGGGTCACCGGCATCATCGGCTTCGGCTTCGCCCTCCGCGCCGACACCCCCGCCGAGGACGCCGTCAGCTGCTCGGTCCCGGTCGCCCGCCTGACCCCGGACCACGAGCGCCGCATCGTGGAGGTGATGAGGGAGATCCGGGCGAAGATCGAGGCGACGAGCCCGGGAGGCGCGGGGGCGCCGGTCTGGCGCTGAGAAGGCGGCGCGCCTTGATGGGG
>NZ_JBHVDX010000465.1:0-2480 GCF_042802555.1 Streptomyces sp. NPDC057474
GCGAGGTGCAGGGCGACCAGGGACGAGGAACAGGCCGTGTCGACGGTGACCGCCGGACCCTCCAGGCCCAGGACATAGGCGATGCGCCCGGACGCCACGCTCGCTGCCGCGCCGGTGGCGAGGTATCCCTCGTTGTCGCCGGACGCGGCGCGCAACTGAGTGGCGTACTCCTGGTCGGTGAGACCGACGTAGACACCTGTGTCGCTGCCTCGCAGGCTTTTCGGGTCGATACCCGCGCGTTCCAGCGTCTCCCAGGTGGTCTCCAGCAGGAGGCGCTGCTGCGGGTCCATCGCGATCGCCTCACGCGGCGAGATACCGAAGAACCCGGCATCGAACCCGGCCGCACCCTCCAGGAAGCCGCTGTCACGGACGTAGCTGGTGCCGGTGCGGTCGGGGTCGGGGTCGTAGAGCGCGTCGAGGTCCCAGCCGCGGTCGGTGGGCAGCGGGGTGATGGCGTCCACGCCGTCGGTGACCAAGCGCCAGAAGTCCTCGGGGGTACGGACACCGCCGGGGAAGCGACAGCCCATCGAGACGATCGCGATCGCGTCGTCCTCGGGGGCACCGCTGCCGGGCGCACGGACGCTGTCCGCGAGTGCCGGGGCCGGGTGCTCCCCTTGTCCACCGCCGAACGCGCGGTCGTCGAGATGGACGGCGAGGGCGGAGATGCTGGGGTGGTCGAAGACGACGGTGGTGGGGAGTTTCAGGCCGGTGGCCCGTTGCAGCCGGTCGCGGAGGGCGACGGCGGTGAGGGAGTCGAAGCCCAGCTCCTTGAAGGCGGCCTCGGCGCTGACCACCCCGGCGTCGGCGTGCCCCAGCGCGGCGGCCGCATGTGTGCTGACCAGGGTGCGCAGGGCGGCGGTCCGGCGTGCCGGTTCGAGGCCGCCGATCTCGCGCAGCGCGGCGGAGGTACCGTCGTTCCCGTCCCGGCCGGTCTCCGCGTCCGGCGTCGCCGGGCGGAGGCCGGGCAGTTCGGTGAGCAGGGCGCTGCCGCGTGCGGAGGTGAAGACCTCGGCGAACCGGCGCCAGTCGACGTCGGCGACGGCGACGGCCGTGTCGTCGTGGTCGAGCGCCTGCTGGAGACCGGTGATCGCGGCGGCCGGTTCGATGACGGGAACGCCCCGGCGGCGCAGGTCGTCCTGGACGGTCTCGGCGATCATGCCGCCGCCCGCCCAGGGGCCCCAGGCGACGGAGAGTACGGGGGCGCCGTCGGCGCGGCAGCGTTCGGCGCGGGCGTCCAGGATCGCGTTGGCCGCGCCGTAGGCGGCGTGGTCGGCGACTCCCCAGGTGCCGGAGATCGACGAGAAGTAGACGACGGCGTCCAGTTGGGCGGCGTCCAGTACGTCGTCGAGGTGGTCGGCGCCGAGGACCTTGCCGGAGAGGGTCGCGGCGAGGTCCGCGACGTCGGTCTCCGCGACCGGGCCGAGGACGCTCACCCCGGCCGCGTGCACGACGGAGCGCACGGGGCTGTCCTCGTCGGCAAGGCGGATGACCAGGTCTGCGAGGGCCTCGCGGTCGGCGGTGTCGCAGGCGGCCACGGTGAGCCGGGTGCCGTACGGCGTGAGTTCGCGCCGCAGGTCGGCGAGGTGCCGGCCCTCGCCGCGCCGGCCGGTGAGGACGAGGTGTTCGGCACCGCGCGCGGCCAGCCAGCGGGCCACGTGGGCGCCGAGCGCGCCGGTGCCGCCGGTGACGAGAACAGTGCCGCGCGGCTTCCAGTCCCGCGCGGCCGCCTTGCCACCGGTGGCCGCTTGCACGAGCCTGCGGCCGTACGCCGTGCCGCCCCGCAGGGCCACCTGGTCCTCCTGGGTGCCCACGGCGATGACGTCGAGCAGCAGGTCGACAGCGCGGTCCAGGCCGGTCGCGGGCAGGTCGACGAGACCGCCCCATCGCTTGGGGTGCTCCAGGGCGGCGGCCCGGCCGAGGCCCCAGACACCGGCCTGCGCGGGTGCCGTCGGCGCGTCGTCACGGCCACACCCCACGGCTCCACGGGTCACGCACCACAGGGGCGCCTCGATACCCGTGTCGCCGAGTGCCTGTACGAGCGTGAGGGTTGCTGCCAGCCCAAGTGGCACCGCCGCCCACTGCGGGTGCGGCCGCTCGTCGAGCGCCAGCAGTGACAGGACCCCGGTGAACGCGCCGGCGGACTCGGCGGCAGGTGTGAGCAGGGCGCCCATGCCGGCCCGGCTCAGGTGGTCGGCGTCGACGATCACGATGGCGGCGCGGGCGCCGCGGACCTCCAGCGCGGCGACGGTCTCGGTGACCGACTCGTCGTCCGCGAGCGGCGCCGGGACGGCGAGCAGCCAGGTTCCGTCAGTGGCGGCGCGGGCCGGAGCGGGCAGGGCACGCCACTCCACGCGGTACCGCCAACCGTCGATCCGTCCCTGCTGACGGCGTGCGTTCCGCCAGGCGGCCAGGGCCGGGATCACGGCCTCCAGCCCGTCCTCGATGCCGAGCGTGCCGGCCAGCTCCTCCAGGTCGCCTTC
>NZ_JBHVDX010000466.1:0-2470 GCF_042802555.1 Streptomyces sp. NPDC057474
GCCTGGAACCACATGGACAGGCCCAGTGCCACCAGCAATGCGCTGATGAACAGCGAGGGAACTGCGGCCGGAGTGGCCTCGGCAAGGGTGAGCCCGCTTTGGCCGACATGTGCGTACGGGAAGTAGGCGATGGGCCCTGCGCCAAGAATCGTGAGGAGGCCTGCCCAGAATGGCCGCTGCCCGCGCCACGCTTGGAAGCTGAACCGCCAATGGCCGACTCGGTCGTTCGTCTTTGCACTCATGGAAAAGAGCTCCTGCGACTGGCTTTCATTGAAAGAGGGGGCGGATGGGAAGCTGAGGGCCGCCTCCGTGTCTCTGGGGACCGACCGGCAGGTTCGCTCAGCGTCCGAGGGCACTCGTAACTCGCGCTGGTCGCCGCCTTGAGGATTGCGCCCGTGGCGAGCGTGGGCCCGCGGGAAGAAACTGTCGTCGACGTGGGCCTTCACCGGGTAACGCGTTCTGCAGGCTCGTGACCGAGGCTTGTGCGAGCAAGTCGAGGTCGCCGGTGGGACACGCCGTCGCCACCGCCGGCGAGGGCGGAGGCGGCCTGACAGAGGGTAACAAGATGACTTAACGTAACAGCAAAACCGGGGTTACTAATGGGTTTCTTGTGAAGGAAAGGAAGTTGGGCGTCCGCAACTGCTGGCGCGGTTCCCCTGGTCCACGTTCGGGTCGCGCTGAATATCGAAGCGGTGGGTCGCCATGGCCCGTGGTGTGGTTCAGGTGTGGGCGGTGGAGACGTCCTCGGTGAAGGTGACATCCCTGATGTGGTGCTAGGCACTTCGACGCTGCAGATCCGCGACGTTTTCCGCGCGGGTGACACGAACGACGTCCTGTTCGATGACGGGGCCTTCCATTCCCGGCGCGTGTGCGCGTCGTCGTCGCCCTGTTCGGCGAGGAGTCGTTCAAGCGTAAGTATTGGAGGTGAGCGCCATGAAGGTGGAAATCTGGTCCGAGGTCACGTGCCCGTGGTGCGGCCTGGGCAGTCACCGTCTGGACAGGGCCGTCGAGCGGTTCGAGCACCGTGACGAGGTCGAGCTGATCCACCGCTCGTTCCCTCTCTCCGACGATCTGCCGGGCGAGGGAGTGATGAGCGTGCGCCAGGCCGTCAAGCGGGTCCACGGCGTGGCGGACGACCGCTTGGAGGCGGGCCCCCGCCGCGTCGAGCGTCGAGGCGCTGGCCGCGAAGGAAGGGCTGGTTCCGTACCACGTGCTCGAGAACGTGGTCGGCAACACCTGGCGGGCGCATGAGTTCCTCGCCTACGCCTCCGCTCAGGGCAAGAACCGTGCGGCGTGGGATCGAATCTTCCGCGCCTACTACGGCGAGACGCGGTCGGTCTTCACCGTCGAAGCCCTGGTCGATCTGGCGCCCGATCTCGGACTGGACCCGGTCGAGACCCGGCAGGTGCTGAATGACGGCCGCTTCAGGCAGCAGGTACAGGACGAGGCACACCAGGCACGGCGCCTGGGTGCCACCGGTGCGCCCTTCCTCGTCATCGACGGCCGGTACGCCGTCCCTGGCGCCCAGGGCACCGACACGCTCCTGCGCGCGCTGTGGCAGGCGTGGGACGAGGCCCACCCGCCGATTGCCCCGATCCCGGTGGCGGACGCCGAGGGGGTGTGCGGACCGGACGGCTGTGCGGTGCCCGCCGCCCATCCGGCCCGTACCTGATCCGCGATCCACACCATTCCCCGCATTCCCCCTTTTCGACATACGTAGAGGTCACCATGTCCTACCCGCTGCACATCGACTCCTCCTCCATAGGGGCCGCTTCGTTCCCGCCAGGTCGCCCGGTCCTTCCGCGATGCCTGGACGGGTGAGGTCGTCCACCGGGACCTGGCCGCTTCCCCCGTGCCGCACCTCAGCGCCGCAGGTGTCTCGGCCCGCTTCACCGACCCCGCCCAGCACACCCCGGAGCAGGCCGCGGCGGCGGCCGTCCAGGACGAACTCATCGAGGAGTTCGTCGGGGCGAGCGCGTACCTGTTCACCGTGCCGCTGTACAACCGCTCGATGCCCTCGGTGTTCAAAGCGTGGCTGGACCAGATCATCGTCGACGGCCGCACCATCAGCTACGGCGGCCAGGGCTCCGCGGCCGGCCGCCCGGCCGTGCTGATCTCCGCCCGCGGCGGCGGCTACGGCCCCGGCACCCCCAACGAGGGCAAGGACTTCCTCGTCCCGTCCCTGGAGTCCGTCCTGGGCGACCCCGCGCTCCTCGGTCTCGAGGTCACCACGCTCACCCCCGAGCTGACCATGGCCCCCGTCGCGCCGACGCTCGCCCACCTCCTCCCGCTGCACGAGGCGTCCCTGGCGGACGCGCACGCGCAGGCCCGCCTGCAGGCCGAGAAGATAGGCCAGCAGCTCGCCGCCTGAGCGATCCGGCACTCACCGTCGCGGGGGGGGGCCGCCCCGCCCCCCCCCCCCCCCCCCCCCCCCGACACACCCCCCCCCCCACCCAACACGAGCCCCCCC
>NZ_JBHVDX010000467.1:0-2349 GCF_042802555.1 Streptomyces sp. NPDC057474
TTGACGGTCCGCCGACTCCGTCGGCGGACCGTTTCGCCTTCGGTGGCTGAGGGTGGGCAGGTTGACGGCCCGGCTCTCGCGTCGGGTGGGCGCCGGGTTCCACTTCGCCGGTTCGGTGGTGGGGTTGTCGGGATGGTCGAAGTGGCTGGTCAGCCGGGGTTCGGGAGGATGTGGAGCCTGGCGATCGCGTGAGTGATGACGTCGGTCCAGGGCCATCGGCCGGTGAAGCGCAGCCAGTGGCGGCGGCCGGTGTTCACGAACTGAGCGGCGGCGGAGAACAGCCGCAGGCGGAGCTTTTTGGGCTCCCAGCGGCGGGTCTTGCCGGTCAGGGCGAGCATGGGCATCCAGGCGAGGAGGTCGAGTGCGAGGGAGACGATCTCCAGCCAGATCCGGTTCTGGGCCGTGTCGTGCAGGGGAAGATTCCGCAGACCGGTGTCGCGGGCGCCTCGGATGCGGTCCTCGCAGCGTGCCCGTCTGCGGTGACGCAGTTCGAGGTCGGCGAGCTGGCCGCCTTTGGTGTTGGTCGCGAAGCAGGTCAGCCGCAGCCCGTCGAGGTCGGTGAAGCGCAACTGGGCGCCGGGGTGCGGCCGTTCCTTGCGGACGACCAGCCGCATCCCCTTCGGCCAGGTGCTCAGGTCGGGTATGTCGGTGATCTCGGCGACCCAGGCGCCGGGCCGCTCGGTGCCGCCCGCGTCGTAAGCCGGCGTCCACGCCTTCTTCGGTATCTTCAGGACAGCTTGGTGGATGGCGTCGGTGATGGTCATTCCGACGGAATACGACAGCCACCGGCCGGGCCTGGAGAGCCAGTTGAGGAAGGTATGGGTGCCGCCGGCGGAGTCGGTGCGGATCAGCGTCTGCCGTCCCCGTCGCAGGGCTGTGGGCAGTTGCGCCAAAGCGAGTTGGGCGGTTTCGATGTGGTCGGCGGCGGTGTTGGAGCCTGCGTTGCCGGGCCGCAGCAGCGCGGCCACCGGCTCTCCGGACCCGGCTGGGCGGTGGTCGACGAACGCGACGAGCGGATGGTGGCCGAAGGTCTTCTTCCAGGTCGCGGTGGCGTCCTGCTTCTCGGAGTGCGCAAGGACCAGCACCCCGTCGATGTCCACGATCACGCTGCCATCGGCGGCCGGGCCGTCCGCACCGGCAACTCCCACACCCGCGACCGAACTGCGGCTCGCGCCGTGCGGATCGCGGTGAGCGACTTCGGCCCGGCTGCGGCGAGGGCGTCGATGAGCCGGGAGACCGTGGGGTCCGATGCCACCGGTCCGAACACGTCCGGCTCGGCCCGCAGCATGGCGACATCGGCCAGGCAGTCCCCGCCCAGAGCCGTTGCGAGCGCGACATCCAGCAGGACCTTGCCCGGGTCGTGCACTGCCCGCGGCTTGCGCCACGGCGCCAGCGCCGCCGATATTGCGGTGTCCAGGCCCACCTTGCGGACCGTCTCGACCAGCAGCACGGCCCCGGCCTGCGAGACCGCCCCGCTGCCACCGCCCTCGACGCGGACACGCGGGTACCACCCGATACGCTTGCTCACCTGGAGAGTGCTTCTTTCCGTGCAGCCAACAGGACCCTAGACAAGTCCCATCGTTGCAGGTCAGGAGCACTCTCCGCTTATTTGATCAAGACGTGGACGAGCACGCCCATGAAAGCCCGAGGCTGATGAGATCTCCCTGACCGCGGGCATCACGTCGCTGCCTGTCGCCGCGGAGGTCCGTGACGGCTACAAGCGGGAGCTCTATCCGCACTGGAAGGACGACGACAAGAACGGCTGCAACGCCGACAAGGAGGTTCTGATCGCGGAGGCAATCGAGGCCCCGACGGTCGGCGCCGGCTGCAAGCTCACCGGAGGGGTGTGGCACTCCTACTATGACGACACCCTCATCGAGGGCGCCGGCCCCGGTCGGATCGATATCGACCACCTGGTCCCGCTGGCCGAAGCCCACGATTCCGGCGCCTACGGCTGGACAACCGAGAAACGCCGCCGATACGCCAACGACCTCGGATCCGCGATCAGCCTGATCGCCGTCAGCGCCCGCTCCAACCGGCAGAAGTCCGACCAGGACCCCAGCACCTCGATGCCTATCCCATCCGTGCACTGCCGGTACCTCGGCGAATGGGTGGCGACGAAGAAGCGGTGGAGCCTGACGGTCGGCCCGGCCGAGCGCGAGGCCCTGCTGCGCTACGCCGCCGACTGCCCGGACACCACCCTCACCTACGAGCTCGCGACGTAGCCCAGCTGCGGCCGCACACATGCGCAACGGAAGCGGGGGTGGGGGGGGGCCCGGGGGTTATACCGCCGCCGCCAGCACGGCCCCCGCGGCGGCGCCCGCCCCCGCCAGAGGTGGGCGCTGCGCA
>NZ_JBHVDX010000468.1:0-2302 GCF_042802555.1 Streptomyces sp. NPDC057474
CCGCCATATGGCGGAAGAGGCGCTTTGTGGTCCTCCCGGCGGCCGTAGGCCGGATCGGCTCACGCCGGTCGGCTCACGCGGGTCGGCTCACGCGGATCAGCTCACGCCGGTCGGCTCACGCGGGTCAGCTCACGCGGGTCAGCTCACGCGGGTCAGCTCACGCGGGTCAGCTCACGCGGGTCAGCTTCGCGATGAAGCCGGGCTCGGTGAGCTCCTTCTGGAGGGCGACCGGTGCCTCTACGCCGTCACCGGAGCCGTCACCGACGGTCAGTGAGCCGACCTCGGTGCCCGACTTCGCCTCGTGCGGGATGGACTCGCTCGCGTCCAGTTCGAGCTTGACGGTCTTGCCGGCCCAGCCGACCGCCGAGACGTTCTTCGTGACCACGACCGGGGTCTGTCCGCCGAGCCCGTCGTCGACGTATCCGACGACGTCGCCCTTCTTCAGGATCGTGTCGGAGGTCAGCGCGTCCTGGGCGGCGATCATCGCGGTCTTGCTGACCGCGTTGACCGTGTCGATGATCGGCGGTGTGTGCTGGCCGAGGATCGCGCCGACGACGATCGCCGTCTCACCGCCGACCTCCTTCGTGGCCGCGAAGAGGAGGTTGCCGCCGGCAGCCGTGGTGGAGCCGGTCTTGATGCCGATGGCGTTGTCGTACGGGACGAGACGGTTGTAGTTGTCCCAGCGCTGGCCCGACGGGTCGTACCAGACGGGCAACTTGGTGATGTCCGTGAGGGCCTTCATCTTCACCAGCTCGTTGCCGAGCTTCACCTGGTCCTCGGCGGTGGAGACGGTCGTCTCCTTCAGCCCCGACGGGTCGGTGTAGGTCGTGTTCTTCATCCCGAGGTCCTTGGCGGCGGCGTTCATCTTCTTGACGAACTCCTCCTCCGAACCGTTGCTGTCCCAACGGGCGAGCAGGCGCGCGATGTTGTTCGCGGACGGAATCATGATGGCCGCGATCGCGTCGTACTGGGAGAGCTTGTCGCCCTCCTTGACGGTGTTGAGCGTGGACTCGCCGTCCTTGTCGTAGCCGCCCTCGGTCTCACCCTTCGCGTCGACCGGGATCGTCGCGCCCTTCGAGCCGGCCTTCATCGGGTGTTCCTTGAGGATGACGTACGCGGTCATCGCCTTGGCGACCGAGCCGATGGCCACGGGCTTCTGGTCGCCGAAGCTGTCCATCGTGCCGATGCCGTTGACGTCCATCCAGCCCTGGCCCTCGCCGGGCCACGGCAGGGAGACCTTCTCGCCCTTGAAGGCGTACGACTCATCGGCGGTCAGCGCGAGCGTCGGGGTCGGGAGCGGGCGCACGGACTGTGCGACCGCAAACACGATCACCAGGAGGATCGCCAGCGGTGTCCAGATCTTGACCCGGCGAATGATCGTCCGCACGGGCGTCTGCCGCGGCGGTGGCGTGTTCGTCAGCTCCGCCAGCAGATCCAGTGGCGGCTTCGGCGGCAACGGCTGCTGCGTCGTCCGCTCCGGCCCCACCTGAGGAATGGCCCGGGTCGCCTCCGCCGGGCTGGTGGCGGGGTGGTCGGGAGCCGCCCCCGGGGGCTTGGGCGGGGCGGCTTCGTCCAGCGACTTCAGCGCTACGAATTTGCTGGTGCGTTCGGCAGGGGGTGCGGCATCCGCGGTGCCACCCTTGGCCGCGTCGTCGGCGCCGTTGGACTTGTCGGCGACCTCGGCGGGCTTGGCGGGCTTGGTGGGCTTGGTGGGCTCGGCGGGCTCGGCGGGCTCGGCGGGCTTGGTGGCAGCGCCACCCCACTTGAGCATCGTGGTGGGCTGGTCCACGGCAGGCGGCCGGGGGGCGCGGAAGATCGCGGTCGGCTGGTCCACAGGCCGATCCGCGTCGGCTCCGCCATCGCCCTCCGACTCCCCACCCGTACCACCCGCGCGACTTTCGTCGTCACCTGCGGGTGACCCCTGTGGGACGCCCTCACTGTCAGCGGCTTCCGGCTCGTCGACATCCGGCTCGTCGACATCCGGCTCGTCGACATCCGGCTGGTCGACATCCGAAACCGAGCCGGCGCCTGAATCGGCGGCGGAACCGACCGCCGACCCGCCCGCGACGCCGGGCCGCGCGTCGGCGGAACGCGGATCCGTCGCGCCTGCGGCACCGGGCCGCGCACCGTCAGCCGAACCGGGAGCCCTCTCGCCGTCCGAGCCGGGCCGCACGTCGGCGGCGGAACCGGCAGCCTTCCCGCCTTCCGACTCCGGCCGTGCCTCGGCGGCGAATGCCGGAGCCGTGGTGGTCTTCGGCTCGGCATCGGCCCGAGCGGCCTCGGGGGCGGCGTCGGCCTGGGC
>NZ_JBHVDX010000469.1:0-2291 GCF_042802555.1 Streptomyces sp. NPDC057474
CCCCCCGCTGCCGATCCACAGGTCTCGCCAAGGCGCAGCAGAGCAAGCTCCAGTAACCCCCGCAGGATCGAACCATTCCTGGCACTTCCGGAAAAGCGCCCGAACTCGGCGAGTGTCGCCTTCGCGAGAGCGTCATGAGACGCCGGGTCGGTGGCGTCCGTCTGAATGCCGATCACGCGACCGGCGTTCGGAGTGCCCGCCGGCCGAGCGTTGATGGGTGAGCAGGAGGGGAGAAGCGAGGACCCTGGGAGGCCGGTTTCGCGGCTCGACACCGCGCCGCTCTGCTGCGGATGCTGGACCCGGCCGTCCTCGACGGCCGTTCCCTCGGCCACGAACCGGCGGCGGCCCTGCTGGGGAAGCGCGTCTACCTGCTGTTGCCGGCCGCCGGCTCCGGCTCCGGCTCCACCGGTGTCCTGCTGGAGCACCTCCTGGACCGGGCCCGGCACAGCCTGCACCGGACCTTCATGGCCGTCAGCTCCCCTACCGTCGGGGCGCTTTCCACTCTGCTCGCGGCCCGTCGCGACATCGACGCGCGCGCAACGACCCGCCCCGGCACTACGACGTGAGTGGCCGGGTCGATGCGCCGTTCACTCGGCTCCCAGATCGGACCCTCTCGAAGTCGGTCGGCCGTGCGTGCCGTACGGCATTCAGGAGACTGTCCCAGGACTGCTGGAACTTCTGTATCCCTTGGGTCTCCAGGACTTGGGCGACATTGAGGTGGGAGATCCCCAGCCCGGCGAGGGCGTCGAAGTCGGCGCGGGCGTGGTCGTAGGTCCCGGCGATGGTGTTGCCGGTGATCTCGCCGTGGTCGGCAGTGGCATCGAGGGTGGCCTCCGGCATGGTGTTGACCGTGCCCGGTGCGACCAGCTCCGTGACGTAGAGGGTGTCGGCGTAAGAGGGGTCCTTGACACCCGTCGAGGCCCAGAGAGGGCGCTGCCTGTTTGCGGGGCTCCGGTCGAGGGTGGCCCAGCGGACGGAGGGCTGTATCGATCCGTCGGCAGAGCCGAACATCTGCTCGTAAGCCTGATAGGCAAGGCGGGCGTTGGCCAGAGCGGCCTTGCCTCGCATCTCCTTGGCGCCGGGCGTGCCGATCGCGTCCAGTCGCTTGTCGATCTCGGTGTCGACGCGGGACACGAAGAAGGAGGCGACGGAGTGGATCGTGGAGAGGTCCAGGCCGCGCTCCTCGGCCTTCTCCAGGCCGGCCAGGTAGGCGTCCATGACCTCGCGGTAGCGCTCCAGCGAGAAGATCAACGTGACGTTGACGCTGATGCCGAGGCCGATGACCTCGGTGATCGCAAGAAGACCCGCCTTGGTGGCCGGGATCTTGATGAGGGTGTTGGGCCGGTCCACCAGCCAGGCCAGCTGTTTGGCCTCGGCAACGGTCGCGGCCGTACCATGCGCGAGGCGCGGGTCGACCTCGATGGAGACCCAGCCGTCACGGCCGCCGGTGGCGTCGAACACCGGGCGCAGGATGTCCGCCGCGTCCCGGACATCCGCCGTGGTGATCATGCGGACCGCCTCGGAGACCGTCACACCGCGCAGCGCCAGTTCGCGGAGTTGGTCCGCGTAGTCGTCACCCCTGCCGACCGCCTGCTCGAAGATCGTGGGGTTGGTGGTCACGCCGACCACATGCTTGCGCTCGATGAGTTCGGCGAGGTTGCCGGAGGTGATCCGCTTGCGGGACAGGTCGTCCAGCCAGATCGCGACACCTTCGTCGGAGAGGCGCTTGAGTGCGTCGTCGGTCATGGAAGAGCTCTCCTACTGGTGCTTGTTGTCGCGGTTGCCGGCTAGGGCGGCGTGGGAGGCGCGGGCTGCGGCTGCGACGTTCTCGGCGGTGAAGCCGAACTCGCGGAAGAGGACCTCGGCGTCGGCGGAGGCGCCGAAATGCTCCAGCGAAACGATGCGTCCGGCATCGCCGATGTACCGGTGCCAGGTCAGGCCGATGCCCGCCTCGACCGCGACCCTGGCCTTCACGGACGATGGCAGGACACTCTGGCGGTACTGCGCGGACTGCTCCTCGAACCACTCCACCGATGGCATCGAGACCACGCGCGTACCGACCCCCTCGGCTTCCAGCTGCTCGCGCGCCTCCACGGCGAGGTGGACCTCGGAACCTGTCGCGATGAGGATGACCTCCGGCGTCTCGGTAGATGCCTCGAACAGGACGTAGCCGCCACGTGCGGCGTCCTCGTTGGGCTCGTACGTCGGCACGCCCTGGCGGGTCAGCGCGAGACCGTGCGGGGCGCCCTTGCCGAACTCCTTGGTCCAGCGCTTGAGGATCTCGCGCCAGG
>NZ_JBHVDX010000470.1:0-2171 GCF_042802555.1 Streptomyces sp. NPDC057474
GGGGTGCGTTTCGCCGACGGTGTGAGCGTCCTGGCGGCCGAGGGGGTGACCCGTTTCCTGGAGATCGGCCCCGACGGCACCCTCACCGCCCTCGCGCGGGACTGTGTACCGGACGACACCGACGATGTGCTCTTCGTCCCGCTGCTCCGCAAGGATGCCTCCGAGCACATGGCCGTGCTGCGGGCGATGGCCCGCCTCCACGTCGATGGTGGAGAGGTCGACTGGAGTGTCCTGCTCGGCAGCGGCGAGGGTGCCCCGGCGGTGGACCTGCCCACCTACCCGTTCCAACGCCAACGCTACTGGCTGGCCCCGAACCAGCCGGCGCCCGGCGTCCCGGCCGGCCCCGCTCACGCATCCGCGATGATCGACGACGCGTTCTGGGCCGCTGTCGAGCGCGAGGATCTACCCGCGCTGGCGGCGGATCTCGACCTCGCACCGGACATCCTCGGCCCGGTGGTTCCGGCCCTCTCGAAGTGGTACAGGCAGCGACAGGACCAGGTCATGGTCGACGCGCTGCGGTACGAGGTGTCCTGGCGGCCTCTGACCAGGGACGACGAGGTCACCCCTGCCGCAGGGGTCTCCCGCACCGGGAGATGGACCGTCCTGGTACCGGTCGACCTGGACGTCGTCTCGCGCGGCACGGTGAACAGCATCGTCGCGGGCCTCCACAAGCAGGGACTCACCCCGCACGTCGTCGAGACGGATCTCGCGGACCCGGAGGCGCTCCGGCTTGCTCTTTGCGAGACCGGCGCCTTGGACGGCACGAAGGCGCCGGACGGGATCCTGTCGCTGCTGAGCTTCGACGCATCTGTCGATCCGGTCCTGGGGACACTTGGCGCGCTCCGCACGCTCGCTGAGTCAGCACCTCTCGGCACACGACTCTGGGTCCTCACTCACGGGGCCGTTGCCGTCGGGAGTCCTGATCGCGTCACCCATACCTCACAGAGCGCTGTATGGGGGCTGGGCCGCGTCGCGGCTTTGGAACACCCGGATGCCTGGGGCGGGTTGATCGATCTGCCCGCGCAGGTGGACGACCGGGTGAGCGCACGTCTCGCCGTCGCGCTGACCCGCCTGAGGCCGGATGAGGATCAACTCGCCATCCGGACTCACGGTATCTTCGGCCGCCGACTGTCCCAGGCCGCGCCACTGCCACAGCGCACGGCCGGCGGCTGGGAGCCGCGCGGTACGGTGCTGATCACCGGCGGGACCGGCGCTCTTGGCACACACGTGGCCCGCTGGGCGGTGGCGCGCGGCGCCCGCGACCTGCTCCTGGTGAGCCGCAGCGGCGAAGCGGCCCCCGGCGCCGCCGAACTGCGCGCCGAACTGCAGGAAGCGGGTGCCCAGGTCACGCTGGCAGCCCTGGACGTCTCCGAACGCGACGACCTCGCCGCGCTCCTGACCGAGCATCCTGTCGACGCGGTGTTCCATACGGCCGGCGTTCTGGACGACGGCACGCTGCTCACGACGGATGCCGGCCGTATCGAGCGGGTCATGGGCCCCAAGGCCACGGCGGCCCTTCTGCTGGACGAGCTGACCCGGAACCGCGACCTCTCGGCGTTCGTCCTCTTCTCCTCCCTGGCCGGAACGCTGGGCAGCCCGGGACAGGGCGCCTACGCCGCCGCCAACGCCGTCCTGGATGCCCTTGCCGAGCGGCGCCGGGGCGAGGGTCTGCCGGCCACGTCGATCGCGTGGGGCCCGTGGGCGGGCGGCGGTATGGCCGCCAATTCCGGTGGCCGACGTCGTGGCCAGGGCGCCGTGACCGCGCTCGCGCCGGGGTTCGCCCTGTCCGCGCTGGGCGCGGCTCTCGACGGCGACACCACAACCCAACTGGTCGTGGACGCCGACTGGGACCGTTTCATCCCGGCGTTCACCACGGCTCGCCCCAGTGCCCTCCTCACCCCCATGGCCCCGCCCCCTGCTGCTGCCCCCGTACCCGGTGGCAGCGCGCACACCGGTGAGGCCGGGGACGACCTGCGCTCCCGTGCCGCCGGCCTGTCGCGCGAGGCCGGGCAACGCCTCGTACTCGACGAAGTGCAGAAGGTCGCGGCGATGATGCTGGGGCACAAGGGTCCCGGGCAGGTGGGTGCTGAGCGGGCGTTCCGTGATCTGGGTGTGGATTCGTTGATCGCGGTGGAGTTGCGCAACGTCCTGGCGGTTGTTGTGGGTGTGGC
>NZ_JBHVDX010000471.1:0-2144 GCF_042802555.1 Streptomyces sp. NPDC057474
GCATCCGGTGCCGCCCCTTCAGACTGGTTCAGGACACCGGCGGCACGGCCACACCCGTGAGGGCCGGCAGCGAGAGGCTGCCGTCGGCACGTTTGCAGACGACCTGGTACCACAGGGTCGTCCCGGTGGGCACGTTCTCGTCGTAGTACGGAGAGGACTCGGGCAGCGGGTTGAAGGTGCCGGTCTGCGGGTTCCAGCGGGAGACCCGGGCTCCGTAGTAGTCCTCCGTGCCCGCAGGGGACCCCCAGGTGATCTCCACATTGTCGCCGAAGGGCCTGACATACGCGTAGGCCACATGGGTGGCCCCCGCGGGCGTCTCCACCGTGGGCCGCAGATCCGGCTCGGTGGTGTGGACCGTGGTGCCGGCGCCGATGTTTCCGGCGAAGTCGATGGGCCGTACGACGTAGCAGAGTTTCTCGCCGTCCGCGAGGTTGACGTCCTGGTACGAGGTGTCGTTCACGTAGGCGTAGCCGATATGCACGGGATCGGCGCAGCTGACGGAGTCGCCGTCGACGACGGTCGTGCCGCGTCGGATCGAGTACTCGTCGAGATCGCCGTCGGTCACCGCCTCCCACGTCAGGACCGTGCCCCACTCCTCGGCGGTCGCGGTCGTGGCGGCCGGCGCCGTCGGACCCTGTCCGTCGGTGGCCGTGGTGGCCACCACCTCGGCGGGCCGGACCGATTCCTGGCCCGTCTTGTCGTAGGCGGTGACCACATAGCGGTGGGTGGTGCCCGGGTCCGGCGCGTTGTCCGTGCACTGGTACCGGATGGTGCCGTCGGCGAGTATGCGCGTGTACCGGGTGCAGCGGCTCAGCTCGACCCAGCCGATGCTCGGGGTGCTGTACCGGTAGATCTTGAAGCCCGTGTAGTCCCCGCCGGTGTCCGAGTCCTCGTCCATCTGCCAGGTCAGGGTGACCGCGCTGCTCTGCGGGAACGCCCGGAGGTTGACGGGGGCGGAGACCGGGCGTCGCGCGACCGTGGCCGGGGTGTAGGCGGTCCGGCCGCTGGCGTCGACCGCCGCGACCCGGTACCGGTAGTCGACTTTGTGGGCCGCGCTGTTGTCGGTCAGCGAGGTGCCGGTCAGCTTCCAGGTGACGGTGTTCTGGCCCGTGGTGTCGCGGATCACGCGATAGCCGACCGCGCCGGGCACCGCGTCCCAGGAGAGGTCGAGGCCGGTGTTGGTGCCGGTGACGGTGAAGCCGTTCGGGGCGGTCACGGCGAAACTGGTGACGGTGACGAGCGCGGACTCGGCCGAGACGTTCCCGGCCCCGGCCTTGTCGTACGCCCTTACCGCGTACTCGTACTGCTCCCCGGTCGCGGGCGGGGTGTCGGTGTACGAAGTGGCGGTGGCCCCTGCGGTCCCCGGAGGGAGCCCCCGCCAGGCGCCGGTGACGGCCACCCGCCGGTAGACGTGATAGCCGGCGAGGTCCATCTCCTTGTTCTTGGACCAGGTCAGCTTGGTCTGCTGGGTGGCGGCGGAGTACGTGGCGGCCAGGCCGGTCGGGGCGAGTGGCTTGGTCTTGTCGACCGTGGCCGAAGTCCGGGGCGCGTACGTGAACTTGACCTTGGCGGAGCCGGTCCAGTGGACGTGGTCGACGCGGAGGGTGTGCTTGCCCTTGGGAATGGTCAGGTTGACGGTCTTGGAGACGGTCGTCGTGCCGTTCTTCCAAAGGTCGACCTTGCGTACGCCGTCGACGTAGACCCGGATGCCGTCCAGGCCGGAGACGGAGAGCGCGAAGGGGCCGCCGGAGCCGAAGTCGCGGGTCACGGACCAGCGGACGCCGAAGTTGTCCTTCGGCAGGCCGGATGCCGGGGCGCCCGTCTTCCAGTTCTCGTCGACGGCGCTGTCGCAGTCGGTCTTCTTCGGGGTGCCGGAGAAGGAGGTGTTCGCGAAGAACTGCCGCTTGAAGACGGGCGAGGCGCACGTCACGGCGGCGGACGCGGGCGTGGCGGTCGCGGCGAGCAGAGCGCCGGCGGTCGCGAGCACGACGACGGCCGCCGTGGCGGCCGTCGTACGTCTGGGTGGGGTCACTGAGGTCCTCGGAGGTCCTGGGTCCTGGGCTGCTGATGTCTGTGGCTGGGGGGTGCCGATGCCTGGTGCTGGTGCTGGTGCTGGTGCTGGTGCCTGGGCCGATGGCTGATCG
>NZ_JBHVDX010000472.1:0-2141 GCF_042802555.1 Streptomyces sp. NPDC057474
GGTCCCCGCAAGAGTACGACGTCTGACTGCTACCGCCTACTCACTGGTCGCGGAAGCGCACGATCTTGACGAACTCGTCGGCGTCCAGGGAGGCGCCGCCGACGAGGGCGCCGTCGATGTCGGCCTGGGCCATGATCTCGGCGACATTGCCGGCCTTGACCGAGCCGCCGTACTGGATGCGGATCTGGTCCGCGGTCTCCTGGGAGTACAGCTCGGCGAGCTTGCCGCGGATCGCCGCGCAGACCTCCTGGGCGTCCTCGGCGCCGCAGACCTTGCCGGTGCCGATGGCCCAGACGGGCTCGTAGGCGATCACAACGGTCTCGGCGTGCTCGGCGGAGACGTCCTTGAGGCCGCCCTCGACCTGGGCGAGCGTGTGGGCGACGTGGTTGCCCGCCTCGCGGACCTCCAGCTCCTCGCCGACGCACAGGATCGGGGTGAGGCCGTGCTTGTAGGCGGCCTTGACCTTGGCGTTGACGATCTCGTCGGTCTCGTCGTGGTACTGGCGGCGCTCGGAGTGGCCGATCGCCACGAACGTGCACTTGAGCTTGGCCAGCATCGGGCCGGAGATCTCTCCGGTGTAGGCACCGGAGTCGTGGGCCGAGACGTCCTGGGCGCCGTACTTGATCTTGAGCTTGTCGCCGTCGACCAGGGTCTGAACCGAGCGCAGGTCGGTGAAGGGCGGCAGGACCGCGACCTCACAGGCCTCGTAGTCCTTGTCGGCGAGGGCGAAGGCGAGCTTCTGGACGTGCGCGATGGCCTCGAGGTGGTTGAGGTTCATCTTCCAGTTGCCCGCCATCAGGGGCAGGCGGCCCTTGTCGGAAACAGTCATCGAGGGTCAGTCCTCCAGTGCGGCGAGCCCGGGGAGCGTCTTGCCCTCGAGGTATTCGAGGGAGGCGCCACCACCGGTCGAGATGTGGCCGAATGCGTTCTCGTCGAAGCCCAGGATGCGCACGGCCGCGGCGGAGTCGCCGCCGCCGACGACCGTGAACGCCTTGGAATCGAGGAGTGCCTGGGCGACCGCCTTGGTGCCCTCGGCGAAATCGGGGTGCTCGAAGACGCCCATGGGGCCGTTCCAGAAGACGGTGGCGGCGTCGGCGATCTTCGAGGCGTACAGCGTGCCGGACTCCGGACCGATGTCCAGGCCCATCTGGTCGGCCGGCATGGCGTCCGCGGCAACCGCGGTGGGGTCGGCCGGAGCCTTGCTCTTCAGGTCCGGGAACGCGGGCGCGACGACGGCGTCGACGGGCAGGACCAGCTCGACACCGGTCCTCTCCGCGCGCTCCACGTACTCGGTGACCGCGGCGAGCTGGTCCTCCTGGAGGAGGGAGCTGCCGATCTCGTAGCCCTTGGCCTTGAGGAAGGTGTACGCCATGCCGCCGCCGATGAGGATGCGGTCGGCCTTGCCGAGCAACTGGTCGATGACGGCGAGCTTGTCGGAGACCTTGGCGCCGCCGAGCGCGACCACATAGGGGCGCTGGACGTCGTCGGTGAGCTTCTTCAGGACGCCGACCTCGGTGGCGATGAGGTACCCGGCGTAGTGCGGCAGGCGGGCCGGGAGGTCGAAGACCGAGGCGTGCTTGCGGTGGACCGCGCCGAAGCCGTCACCCACGTACACGTCCGCGAGGGCGGCCAGCCGGTCCGCGAAGGCGCCGCGCTCGGCGTCGTCCTTGGACGTCTCCCCGGCGTTGAAGCGGAGGTTCTCGACGACGGCGACCCGGCCGTCGGCGAGGTCCGCGACCGTGGCCGTGGCGGACTCGCCGACCGTGTCCGTCGCGAACGCCACGTCGGCGCCGAGGAGTTCACGGAGGCGCGCGGCGGCCGGGGCAAGGGAGAAGGCCGGGTCCGGGGCGCCCTTGGGGCGGCCCAGGTGGGAGGCGACGACGACGCGCGCGCCCGCCTCGGCCAGCGCCTTGACGGTGGGCAGCACGGCGCGGATGCGGCCGTCGTCGGTGATGGTCGTGCCGTCCAGCGGCACATTGAGGTCGGCGCGGACGAAGACCCGCTTGCCGGCGACTCCCTCGGCGAGGAGTTCGTCGATCGTCTTCATGAAAGAGGGCTCCCGAGGAGGACTTGTGGTGCTCGTGATCGGAGGAGGGCCGCTTTTGTACGTGAGTCAGGGCCCGGGCGGCGCGTCCCTGCGC
>NZ_JBHVDX010000473.1:0-2132 GCF_042802555.1 Streptomyces sp. NPDC057474
GTACTCGCCTACATCGTCGTACTCGCCTAGATCCGCACCTCGACGGTGCGCGCCAGCCGGTCGTGCAGGCCCCGGCCGTCGCGGTCCCAGACCAGAGGCGGAATGGCCAGGAAGAACAGGAGCGTTCTCACCACGGCACGCAGCGGGTTGACGCGACCGCTGTCCGCGGCGACGACCCGCAGACCGAGAAGGCGCTTACCCGGGGTGAACCCGAGCGTGCCCAACGTGAGGATGTACAGCGCGAAGAGGAGCAGCGGCGCCCAGACCTGCGCTGCTTCGTTATAGCTGTCGGTGATCAGGCCGTATGCGATCAAGAGGCAGAGGCCCCAGTCGACGGCGAGGGCGCCGAGGCGGCGGCCGGGGCGCGCGATGGAGCCGGGCCCCTCCTCCGGCAGACCGAGCTGCTCTCCCCTGTATCCGAAGTCGACTCCGGCGTCTTCCGCTGCCGCGCGGGGGCCGGAGAGCCACGATCCGATTGCTTGCCTCTTGTCCACCCGACCACGGTACTGCGACCGTTTTGCCATACGGACAGGTGGGGTGCGGGGCGGGATGTCCGGTTAACTTGTGCGAAACAAATGGGTCACGTACGAGAAATCACCCGTCCCTAGTGTCGACGACAGCGTGTGCCACCGCACTGGCAGCACGAACGAACTACCACCCCGGCAGGAGACGTCGGGAGTAGGAGGAGCTGGATGTTCCAGAACGCCGACGAGGCCAAGAAGTACATCGCGGACGAGGACGTCAAGTTCGTCGACGTCCGCTTCTGCGACCTGCCGGGTGTGATGCAGCACTTCACGATCCCGGCCGAGGCCTTCGACCCGGCAGAGGAGCTCGCGTTCGACGGCTCCTCGATCCGCGGCTTCCAGGCCATCCACGAATCCGACATGGCGCTCCGCGCCGACCTGTCCACCGCGCGCGTCGACTCGTTCCGCCGCGACAAGACGGTCAACATCAACTTCTTCATCCACGACCCGATCACGGGCGAGCAGTACTCCCGTGACCCGCGGAACGTGGCGAAGAAGGCCGAGGCGTACCTCGCGTCCACCGGTATCGCCGACACCGCGTACTTCGGCCCCGAGGCCGAGTTCTACGTCTTCGACAGCGTGCGCTTCAAGACCTCGGAGAACGAGTCCTTCTACCACATCGACTCCGAGGCGGGCGCCTGGAACACCGGTGCGCTGGAGGACAACCGCGGTTACAAGGTCCGCTACAAGGGCGGTTACTTCCCGACCCCGCCGGTCGACCACTTCGCCGACCTGCGTGCCGAGATCTCCCTGGAGCTGGCCAAGTCCGGCCTCCAGGTCGAGCGCCAGCACCACGAGGTGGGCACCGCCGGCCAGGCCGAGATCAACTACAAGTTCAACACGCTGCTCGCCGCGGCCGACGACCTCCAGCTCTTCAAGTACATCGTGAAGAACGTGGCCTGGCGCAACGGCAAGACCGCGACCTTCATGCCGAAGCCGATCTTCGGTGACAACGGCTCGGGCATGCACGTCCACCAGTCGCTGTGGACGGGCGGCACCCCGCTCTTCTACGACGAGGCCGGTTACGCGGGCCTGTCGGACACAGCCCGCTACTACATCGGCGGCATCCTCAAGCACGCCCCGTCGCTGCTCGCCTTCACCAACCCGACGGTGAACTCGTACCACCGCCTGGTTCCCGGCTTCGAGGCCCCGGTCAACCTGGTCTACTCGCAGCGCAACCGCTCCGCCGCCATGCGTATCCCGATCACGGGTTCGAACCCGAAGGCCAAGCGCGTCGAGTTCCGCGCGCCCGACTCCTCCGGCAACCCGTACCTCGCCTTCTCGGCCCTCCTCCTCGCGGGCCTCGACGGCATCAAGAACAAGATCGAGCCGGCCGAGCCGATCGACAAGGACCTCTACGAGCTCGCCCCCGAGGAGCACGCGGGCGTCCCGCAGGTCCCGACCTCCCTCCCGGCCGTCCTCGACTCCCTCGAGCGCGACCACGAGTTCCTCCTCCAGGGCGACGTCTTCACGCCGGACCTGATCGAGACGTGGATCGACTACAAGCGCGCCAACGAGATCGCCCCGCTGCAGCTGCGCCCGCACCCGCACGAGTTCGAGCTCTACTTCGACCTCTAGGGGTCACGAGCTCATCAGCAGCCGGAGGAC
>NZ_JBHVDX010000474.1:0-2109 GCF_042802555.1 Streptomyces sp. NPDC057474
GGCTGTCCCGCCGTTGCCGGGCAGGCTCTGGCCTCCCCGGCACCGGCGGACCTCAACCGACCGTGTGTCAGCTGGACTTGATGGTGAAGTTCGCGCCGGTCTTCGCGTTCACCGTCGACGAGCCGACGTAGTTGGCGCGCAGGGTGTGCTTGCCCTTGCTCAGCTTGGGCAGGGTGATGGTCACCTTGCCGCCGGCGAGGGTGCCGGTGGCGATGACCTTGGTGCCCTCGTAGATGCGCACGGTGCCGGTCGGCGTGGTGCCGGTCGCGGTGACCTTCACGGTGACCTTGGCGCGGGCGGTGCGGCTGACCGTGGAGGGCGCGGTGGTGCTGAGGGACGGGGTCGCCTTGGTGATCTTCAGCGAGGTGGTCGTCGAGGACGCGTTGAGCTTGCCGGTGCCCGCGTAGGAGACGGCCAGCGAGTGCGTGGCGACCTTGAGGTGGTTCGACAGGGAGATGGTGACCTTGCCGGAGCTGTTCAGCGTGCCCGTGCCGAGGGTGGTGGAGCCCTCCTTGACGGTGACCTTGCCGGTCGGGACGACGCCGTGCGAGCCGGCGACGGTGACGGCGACCTTCGGGGTCTTGCCGTACGCGGTGGTCGCGGTGGTGGCCGTCACGGAGCTCTTGTACTTGACGGCACCGGTCCAGGAGGCGGCGTCGCCGGTGCCGATGACGTTGGCCGCGGCGACCGTTGCCGTGTAGGTGCCGGTGGCCAGTCCGGCGAAGGTGTGCGACGTGGTGGTGGCCGGGACGTCCTTGGTGGCCACGACGGCGCCGTCCGAACCGAGCAGCGTCACGCGGTAGTCGGTGACGGGCTGCGCGGGGGCGGGGCTCGGCGCGGTCCAGCTCAGCTTGACGCTCGCGTCGCCGACGGTCGTCTTCAGGGCGGGGGCGGCGGGCGTCTGGGCCGCGAGGCCCGAGATCTCCAGGCCGCCGACCTTGGCGTGCTTGGCCAGGCTGATGGAGCCGTTGTACGACTCGTTCAGGAAGCCGAAGTCGGCGATGACCTTCTCGGAGACGTCGGAGGCGAGGGCGGCCTCGTGGGTGCCGCTGGTGACGAAGACGTCGTAGAGGTCCTGGTCGAAGAAGATGCTGGTCGGGTCGATGGCCCGGCTCGGGACGACGTTGTAGACGTCGCGGCCGAAGGTGGCGTTCTCGTAGTAGCCGCCGACCGGGGAGAGCTTGCCGTTGACCGTCGTCACCGGGCTGGTGACGCCGGTGTCGCCGGGCAGCTGGACGCTCGCCAGGTGTGCGCCGGCGTCGATGGCGTCGCCGCTCTTGTCGGGGGCGACGCCGTTGCTCTGGGCGATCCAGCTGCCCACGGAGAACGGGACGAGCGCGCCGTCCTGGGTGAGCGCGGCGTCGGCCTGGTTCTCCTGGACGGTCGGGAGGTCCGGGTTGACCGTGTTCGCGGTGAGGCCGATCGCCGCGAGGAAGAACTTGCGGGTGCCGGAGTCGGCCTGCGGGATGACCGGGTGGACGGTCTTGCCGTTCACCTCGGTCACACCGTTGGCCTTGTAGATGTCGTGCAGCTGGTCGACCGTCAGCGAGTCCAGACCCGAGCCGCGGACCGCGACACCGACCGCGTCCCGGGCGAACGGGATGTAGGTGAGGGCGGAGCCGGAGGTGCTCGGACCGCTGGAGGAGCGGGCGAAGTCGACCTGGCCCGTGATGGCGACACCGCCACTGTTGGGGAACTTGTCGCCGGTCAGCGCCATGCTGAGGGCGGTGCGGCCGGCGCCGGAGCCGTTGGGGCGCGTGAAGGTCGGGCCGGCCGCGCGGGTCTGGATGGTGGTGGAGCCGGTGACGATCGCGTCGTAGGAGGCGACGCCCGCGCCGGCCGCGGACTTCACGGCGGTCGCGGCGTAGCTGGTGCCGTTGACGGTGTCGCCGGCGAGGGCGTTGAGCACGTCCTGGGTGGTGTCGGAACCCACGCCGACGAGCTCGCGGAACGTCCCGGCGGGGGTGGGGTCGGCGGACGCCGGGCTCGCCAGAGCCAGGGTGCCGGACACCACGGCGGCGGCGACCATGGCCGCTGTGAGGCGCGTTCTGCGCATCGAGGGTCTCCTGAAGTAGTGCTTCGGGTGAGATCTGGCAGGGTGGTACGGGC
>NZ_JBHVDX010000475.1:0-2095 GCF_042802555.1 Streptomyces sp. NPDC057474
AGGCCAGACCCTTCAAATGGACCAAGACTGCCGACCAGATCCTCGACCGCATCTGCCGCTACTGCTCACGCATCTCCGAACCAGATCACTAGCCGGCCTTCGCCGCCCGCATCGCCGCGCCCACGATGCCCGCGTTGTTCTGCAGCTGGGCCGGGACGATCTCCGCCGTGATGCCCTCGATGAGGTGGAGGAACTTCTCGGACTTGCGGCTGACGCCGCCGCCGATGATGAACAGTTCGGGCGAGAAGAGCATCTCGACGTGGGCGAGGTACTTGGTGACGCGCTTGGCCCAGTGCTCCCAGGTCAGCTCGTGGTCGTCCTTGGCCTTGGTGGAGGCGCGGGTCTCGGCGTCGTGGCCGTGCAGCTCCAGGTGGCCCAGCTCCGTGTTCGGGACGAGGACGCCGTCGGAGAACACGGCGCTGCCGATGCCCGTGCCGAAGGTGAGCAGGATGACCGTGCCCTGACGGTCGCGCCCGGCGCCGAACTGCACCTCGGCGACGCCCGCCGCGTCCGCGTCGTTCACCACGGTCACCGGCAGGCCACCGAGCCGGCCGCTCAGCAGGGCGCGGGCGTCGACATCGATCCAGCTCTTGTCGACGTTGGCCGCCGTACGAATCGTGGCACCGCCCGTGACCACGCCGGGGAACGTGATGCCGACCGGGCCGGTCCAGCCGAAGTGGTCGACGACCTCCTTGACCCCGTCGGCAACCGAGTCGGGCGTCGCCGGGTGCGGGGTCAGCACCTTGTGCCGCTCGTGCGCCAGGTCGCCCAGGTCCAGGTCCACGGGAGCGCCCTTGATCCCGGAACCACCGATGTCCACGCCGAAAATGTGCATGGCCCTACGTTACGTCGTACGACTGACAGTCACGGCAACGAGGTACCCCGTCGCCGCCGGGTGCCGGAACCCTCACGTCCTCGAACGCGGACGGCCCCGGAACCTTCACGTTCCAGGGCCGTACGCGCGTGTTCAGGTGGTCAGGCGTCCTGGCCGGTGCGCTCGGCGACCAGGGACGCGGCCTCCTCGCGCAGGTCGCGGCGGAGTTCCTTGGGCAGGGAGAAGGTGATCGACTCCTCGGCGGCCTTGACCAGTTCGACGTCCTCGTAGCCGCGCTGGGAGAGCCACTCCAGGACCTCTTCGACGAGGATCTCCGGCACGGAGGCGCCCGAGGTGACGCCGACGGTCTCCACGCCCTCCAGCCAGGCCTCGTCGATCTCGCTCGCGAAGTCCACGAGGTACGCCTCGCGGGAACCGGCGAGCTTGGCGACCTCGACGAGCCGGACCGAGTTGGAGGAGTTGCGGGAGCCGACCACGATGACCAGCTCCGCCTCGGCGCCCATCTGCTTCACGGCGAGCTGACGGTTCTGCGTGGCGTAGCAGATGTCGTCGCTGGGCGGCGAGACGAGCAGCGGGAACTTGTTCTTGAGCGCGCCGACCGTCTCCATCGTCTCGTCGACGGAGAGCGTGGTCTGGGAGAGCCATACGATCTTGGACGGGTCGCGGACCTCGACCTTGGCGACGTCCTCGGGGCCGTCGACCAGCTGGATGTGGTCCGGCGCCTCGCCCGACGTGCCGATGACCTCTTCGTGTCCCTCGTGCCCGATCAGGAGGATGTCGAAGTCCTCGCCTGCGTACCGGATCGCTTCCTTGTGGACCTTGGTGACCAGCGGGCAGGTCGCGTCGATGGTGGCGAGCTTGCCGCGCGCGGCCTCGTCGTGGACGGTCGGGGCCACGCCGTGCGCCGAGAACATGACGATGTTCCCCTCGGGGACCTCCTCCGTCTGCTCGACGAAGATGGCGCCCTTCTTCTCCAGCGTCTGCACGACGTACTTGTTGTGGACGATCTCGTGGCGGACGTAGATCGGGGCCCCGTACTGCTCCAGGGCCTTCTCGACGGCGATCACCGCGCGGTCGACACCCGCGCAGTAGCCGCGCGGGGCGGCGAGGAGGACACGGCGGCGGCCAGGCGAAGCGGTCATGTCTTCCATCGTAGGGGGTTCCCTTGCGGGGCCTTCGCCGCAAGGGAGCGCGGAAGAGCTCGACTGGTTGCGGTTGTGGAGCGAATGCAGGTTGTGGGGGTTGTTCGCGCAGTTCCCC
>NZ_JBHVDX010000476.1:0-2065 GCF_042802555.1 Streptomyces sp. NPDC057474
CCTCCTTCATGGCCTTGTTCCAGGACGCCTCGTCCTCGACCGGCTCGTCCAGGAAGAGGAAGTCGACGTTGGCCGTGATGTCCGAGAGGACCGTCACACGGGTCTGGGCGTGCGGGGCGATCTCGGCGAACCGCTCCGCGTCGAAGTCCTCGGGCGCCCAGGGGGCGAACGGGGCCTTCAGCCAGGGGCCGCAGCGCTCGGTGAACTCCTTCACGTCCAGCAGGCGGATGTGGTCGGCGTTGATCGCCTCGGCCTTCTTCAGGTCGAAGCGGGCCGGGTTGGGGTTCACGTCCGCGATGTCGAAGGCGGCGACCATCTCCTCGATCGTGAAGATGTCCTTGTCCGCGGAGAGCGACCAGCCGAGCAGGGAGAGGTAGTTGAGCAGACCCTCGGGGAGGAAGCCGCGCTCCCGGTAGAGATTGAGGCTCGACTGCGGGTCGCGCTTGGAGAGCTTCTTGTTGCCCTCGCCCATGACGTACGGCAGGTGGCCGAAGGACGGGACCTCCTTGGCGATGCCCAGCTCCATCAGCGCCTTGTACAGGGCGATCTGACGGGGCGTCGAGGAGAGCAGGTCCTCGCCGCGCAGCACGTGGGTGATCTCCATCAGGGCGTCGTCGACCGGGTTGACGAGGGTGTAGAGCGGGGCGCCGTTCGCGCGGACGATGCCGTAGTCCGGCACGTTCTCCGGGGTGAAGGTCAGCTCGCCGCGGACCAGGTCCGTGAAGGTGATCGTCTCGTCGGGCATCCGGAAGCGGACGATCGGCTCGCGGCCCTCCGCCTCGTACTGCTCCTTCTGCTCGGCCGTGACCTCGCGGCACTGGCCGTCGTAGCCGGAGGGCTTGCCGGCGGCACGGGCGGCGTCGCGGCGCTCCTCCAGCTCCGAGGCGGTGCAGTAGCAGTAGTACGCGTGGCCGGCGTCCTGGAGCTTCTGGGCGATCTCCTTGTACGTGTCCATGCGCTGCGACTGGCGGTACGGCGCGTGCGGGCCGCCGACCTCGGGGCCCTCGTCCCAGGTGAAGCCCAGCCAGCGCAGGGAGTCCAGGAGCTGCCCGTAGGACTCCTCGGAGTCGCGGGCCGCGTCGGTGTCCTCGATGCGGAAGACGAACGTGCCGCCGGTGTGGCGGGCGAACGCCCAGTTGAACAGGGCCGTGCGGACCAGACCCACATGGGGGTTGCCGGTCGGGGACGGACAGAAACGTACGCGGACGGAGCCGTTAGCCACGCTTGATCACCTTGTTGGTGAGAGTGCCGATGCCTTCGATGGTGACGGCGACCTCGTCGCCGACGTTGAGGGGGCCGACCCCTGCCGGGGTGCCCGTGAGGATCACGTCGCCGGGGAGCAGCGTCATGGCCTCGGTGATGTTGACGATCAGGTCCTCGATGGAGTTGATCATCTCGCTCGTCCGGCCCAGCTGGCGCTGCCCGCCGTTGACGGTGAGCTGGATGGTGAGGTCGCTCGGGTCGAGGTCGGTCTCCACCCAGGGGCCCAGCGGGCAGGCGGTGTCGAAGCCCTTGGCCCTGGCCCACTGCTTCTCGCGCTTCTGCACGTCACGGGCAGTGACGTCGTTGGCGCAGGTGTAGCCGAAGATCACGTCCTTGACGCGTTCGCGCGGGACCTCGCGGCACAGGCGGCCGATGACGACGGCCAGCTCGGCCTCGTGGTGGAGGTCCTCGGAGAAGGACGGGTACTGGATCTCGTCGCCGGAGCCGATCACCGAGGTGGCCGGCTTGAAGAAGGCGAACGGGGCGTCGGGGACCTCGTTGCCCAGCTCGCGCGCGTGTTCGGCGTAGTTGCGGCCGAAGGCCACGATCTTGTTGGGGAGCACCGGCGGCAGCAGCCTGACCTTGCTGAGCGGGACCTTCGTACCGGAGAGCTCGAAGTCCGCGAACGGAATGCCCTTGATGATGTCGAGGACGAGCTCGTCCGGCTTGTCGCCCTCGACCGCGCCGAAGGCTACGTTCCCGTCGATGGAGAACCTGGCGATGCGCACGGGATGCTTGCGCCCCTTAACTGAGCTGGCTGGAGTCTGACGGTCCAGGCTAACGCGGGGCGGGGGCCCCGCCT
>NZ_JBHVDX010000477.1:0-2048 GCF_042802555.1 Streptomyces sp. NPDC057474
CTGACATGGGGTATTTTGCTTCCTTCTTACGGGCGATTAGCTCAGGGGGAGAGCGCTTCGTTCACACCGAAGAGGTCACTGGTTCGAACCCAGTATCGCCCACCGGATCATGACGACCCGGTCCACGGAAACGTGGGCCGGGTCGTTTTCGGTTGCGGGCGCGCAGGGGTTTTCGGGGCGCCGGCCGAGCCGTACGACTCCTGCTGGGGCGACAGCCGACGGCCGACGGCCGACGCTCGACGGTCGACGAGGGCTGGCCGACGAGGGGCGGCCGTCCCTCGCGCATGGCTGAAATGGCGCTCCGGATCCGCTTCTGTATGGCCGGATCCGATGCTTCCCTGCCCTCGCCCGGGGGCTCACGCCCGGTCGGCCCGCCGTGCTCCGGAGGCGGTTGGGTGAGAGGCGTCGGGGGTGCCCCACTGACTCCTTTCAGCCTCTTCCGTTCGCCGCTCGGCGACCCCCATCGCGTTCGACCCGTCGACCGCAACTCCACTACCTGGGCATTCGGTTGATAGCCCGTCATCTGCGGTGTCGCCGGACCCGGCGCGGCGGCGACTCCGCTTTCCATCAATTCCTGTCCGAATCATTGACGTCTCCTGAGGGTCTCCGTACCTTGTGCCAGCAAGCGCTTACTTGAAACGATTCATGGAGCGGGACGCAACGTCGCGGGGAGGCTCAACCATGCAGCAAAACAGGAACGTTGAGAGGCGGACGGTCCTCAAGGCAGCCGGAGCCTCACTGGCCGTCGCGGGGCTGGGGGCGACGGCCACGGCCTGTGGCGGCGACAGTGGCGCGGGGGACGGGACGGTGACGATCCGTTACGCCTGGTGGGGTGCCGAGGACCGGGCGGAGCGCATCAAGAAGACCGTCGCTCTTTTCGAGAGGAAGTACCCGAAGATCAAGGTGAAGACCGACTTCCAGGTGTATCCCGACTTCTGGAAGAAGTTCAACACCCAGGCCTCCGGCGGAAATCCGCCGGATGTGTTCCAGAATGCCATCGGTTTCCTGCGGAAATACGACGCGAAGAATGTGCTGCTCGATCTCGGCGCACAGGTCGAGGCGGGCAACCTCTCCCTGGACGGCTTCAGAGCGGGCCTGGAGAAGTTCGGCGAGGTCGACGGAAAGCTGCTCGGCGTTCCGGTCGGTTCCAACTCGATGGCCCTGGTGATCGACAAGCCCGTCTACACCAAGTCCGGTGTGAAGCCGGAGCAGGGCTGGACCTGGGACGACTTCGACGCCGCGATGAAGAAGATCCGGGACAAGGCGGGGCGCGCCGGCGACAGCGGCATGTACGGCGTCATGTACCTCTACGACCTCTACCTGCGCCAGAACGGCAAGGCGTTCTTCACGGAGGACGGGCTCGGCTTCACCGAGGCGGACCTGAAGGCCTGGTGGGCGAAGGCCGAGAAGGGCATCGAGGAGGGTTTCTACGCCGACCCCAAGAAGGTCGCCCAGATCAAGCCCAAGTCGGCTGTCGCCGCGGAACTCGCCGCCGGTGAGTTCACCTGGGACAACTTCACCGTCCGCTACACCTCCGAGGGTAAAAGCGAGTACGGCCTGGCCCCAATCCCGACCACCGACGGCAAGAAGACCGGCCAGTACCTCGGCTCCCTCATGCTCAGCGCGTCCAAGCGCACCCAGCACCCCAAGGAAGTCGCGCAGTTCATCGACTTCATGGTGCACGAGCCCGAGGTCGCCAAGATCATGGGCTACGACCGAGGTGTGCCCGCGACGCAGGCCCAGTACGACGCGTTCCAGCCGACCGACCCGGTCAACAAGGCGATCGCCGCGTACGAGGAGTCCCTCGTCGAGGCGGGCGTCCTTGAGCCCATCACCCCCCATCCGAACGGTGCGGACATCTGCGAGGCCGGGTTCATGCGCATCGCCGAGGAACTCGCCATGGGCAAGCGGTCGGTGGACGACGCCGTCAAGCAGTTCTTCACCGAGTCGAAGACGGCTCTCGGCAGCTGATGGGAACCGCCGTGACACACGCCCCTGCGATGGAGGACCTGACCAAGGACTCCGAGCCGCGGCACCGTCCGGTCAAG
>NZ_JBHVDX010000478.1:0-2023 GCF_042802555.1 Streptomyces sp. NPDC057474
CGTCGGCGGCACCACCCCTCACCTCAGCTCCGCCGGCTCAGAGCGCGTCGGGACCACGCTCGCCCGTCCGCACCCGTACGACCGTCTCCACCGGCACCGCCCACACCTTGCCGTCGCCGATCTTCCCGGTCTGGGCGGCCTTCACGATCGCGTCGATCACGGCGTCCGAGTCGGTGTCCTCGACGACGATCTCGATCCGGACCTTGGGGACGAGATCGACCTGGTACTCGGCGCCGCGGTACACCTCGGTGTGGCCGCGCTGCCGGCCGTAGCCGCTGGCCTCGCTGACGGTCAGACCGTGGACGCCCATCTCCTGCAGGGCGGTCTTGACCGCGTCGAGGCGGTACGGCTTGACGATCGCGGTGATGAGCTTCATGCCTGGGCCTTGGCCTTCTGCGTGGAGGACGTGGACGGTGTGGACGGTACGGACGCGGTGAGCGGGGCGCCGTGCCCCAGGACGCCGTGATCGTATGCCGTATCGGCGTGCGCCGTAAGGTCGAGACCGGTGTGCTCGTGCTCCTCGTCCGCGCGGAAGCGCAGCGCCTTGTCGATCGGCTTTTCGATGCCGTACGTGCCGAGGAAGGCGTACGGCGAAGACGCCGATCAGAACCGTACCGACGATGCCGTCGACCAGGTGGACGCCGACCACGTCGAGCGAGTCGTCGTGGTTCAGCCTGAAGTCGTCGTGGTTCAGCCTGAAAGGGTCACACAGGGGCGGGCCGAGTGGGCCCGGCCGGACGGCTGCGGGCGGCGTTCGGCCTGCTGTGCGGCGGGACTCCGGCGATCAGGGAGAATGGGCGGCATGAGCGTTCGTACCCAGTCATCCGAGCAGCCGGCCGAGGCCGCCCACCGTGCCGGCTTCGCCTGCTTCGTGGGCCGCCCGAACGCGGGCAAGTCCACCCTCACGAACGCTCTGGTCGGCCAGAAGGTGGCGATCACGGCGGACCAGCCGCAGACGACGCGGCACACGGTACGGGGCATCGTGCACCGCCCGGACGCCCAGCTGATCCTGGTCGACACCCCGGGCCTCCACAAGCCGCGCACGCTGCTGGGCGAGCGCCTCAACGACATCGTCCGCACGACGTGGGCCGAGGTCGACGTGATCGGCTTCTGTCTGCCGGCGAACGAGAAGCTCGGCCCCGGTGACCGTTTCATCGCGAAGGAACTGGCGTCCATCAAGAAGACGCCGAAGATCGCGATCGTCACGAAGACCGACCTCGTCGACAGCAAGCAGCTCGCCGAACAGCTGATCGCGATCGACCAGCTCGGCAAGGAGCTGGGCTTCGAGTGGGCCGAGATCGTGCCCGTCTCGGCGGTCGCCGACAAGCAGGTGGACCTGCTGGCCGACCTGCTCGTCCCGCTCCTCCCGGAGGGCCCCGCCCTCTACCCCGAGGGCGACCTGACCGACGAGCCCGAGCAGGTCATGATCGCCGAGCTGATCCGCGAGGCGGCTCTGGAGGGCGTCCGTGACGAGCTCCCCCACTCCATCGCCGTCGTCGTCGAGGAAATGCTCCCCCGCGAGGACCGCCCCGCCGACCGGCCCCTCCTCGACATCCACGCCTTCGTCTACATCGAGCGCCCCAGCCAGAAGGGCATCGTCATCGGCCCCAAGGGCAAGCGCCTGAAGGAGGTCGGCATCAAGTCCCGCAAGCAGATCGAGGCACTGCTCGGCACGCCGGTGTTCCTGGACCTCCACGTGAAGGTGGCGAAGGACTGGCAGCGGGACCCCCGGCAGCTGCGGAAGCTGGGGTTCTGACCGCCCGACAAGGCCGAGCACGGCTGCTCCTCTTTCCATGCGGCCCTCGCCTTCGAGGTCACCATTCAGCAGCGCAGTCCCCATCCGTAGGCCGTGGTGGAGTGGGGTGGGGTCGAGTCGCGGTTCTTCGGGTCGAAGCGGTAGGAGCCGGCTGGGACACCCTCGTACGGCTGGAGGCGCCGCGGGGCGGGGGATCCGGAGTGAGGGGGCGGTGGCCGTGGTCCGTCGGCGTCACGACACACCGCCGCCGCCCCGGAGAACCGGGGC
>NZ_JBHVDX010000479.1:0-1985 GCF_042802555.1 Streptomyces sp. NPDC057474
GGGCGCAGCCCCTGCTTTTCAGGGGCGCGGGGAACTGCGCGAGAAGCCCCGCCGGACCCGCGGTCGCCCTCCCACCCGCACCCCCGGGTTAATGGGCGCCCGGTTCGACCCACGGAGTGAAAGGCTGGGAGAATGGGGCCGTCGGCCGGGGACCGTACCGGGCGGCCAAGGAACCTTCAGAGAAAGAGGACGTGCCGATCGTGGCTCAGAGCACCGAGACCACCGACTGGGTCTCCCGTTTCGCGGATGAGGTCATCGAGGAGTCGGAGCGTCGGGCCCCGGGCAAACCGGTCGTCGTCGCGTCCGGACTCTCCCCCTCCGGCCCGATCCACCTCGGCAACCTCCGTGAGGTCATGACCCCGCACCTCGTCGCCGACGAGATCCGCCGCCGCGGGCACCAGGTCCGGCACCTCATCTCCTGGGACGACTACGACCGTTACCGCAAGGTCCCGAACGGCGTCGACGGTGTCGACGCCTCCTGGGCCGAGCACATCGGCAAGCCGCTCACCGCCGTGCCCGCCCCCGGGGGCTCCGCCCACCCCAACTGGGCCGAGCACTTCAAGGCGGCGATGACCGACGCGCTCGCCGAGATGGGCGTCGAGTTCGACGGGATCAGCCAGACCGCGCAGTACACCTCCGGCGTGTACCGCGAGCAGATCCTGCACGCCATGAAGCACCGCGGGGACATCGACGCGATCCTCGAGCAGTACCGCACCAAGAAGGCCCCGGCGAAGAAGCAGCAGTCGCAGAAGTCGGACGCCGCCATGGAAGCAGCGGAGCTGGTGGCCGCGGAGGGCTCCGGCGCCGCCGGCGAGGACGACGGCAGCTCCGGCACCGCCGGGTACTTCCCGTACAAGCCCTACTGCGGGCAGTGCGGGAAGGACCTCACCGCCGTCACCGCCTACGACGACGACACCACCGAGCTGACCTACACCTGCACCGCCTGCGACTTCTCCGAGACCGTCGCGCTGAACGAGTTCAACCGCGGCAAGCTCGTCTGGAAGGTCGACTGGCCGATGCGGTGGGCGTACGAGGGGGTCGTCTTCGAGCCGAGCGGGGTCGATCACTCGTCTCCGGGCTCGTCGTTCCAGGTCGGTGGGCAGATCGTCGGGATCTTCGGCGGCAAGCAGCCCATCGGGCCGATGTACGCCTTCGTCGGCATCTCCGGCATGGCGAAGATGTCGTCGTCGAAGGGCGGCGTGCCGACCCCGGCCGACGCGCTGAAGATCATGGAGCCGCAGCTCCTGCGCTGGCTCTACGCCCGCCGCCGGCCCAACCAGTCGTTCAAGATCGCCTTCGACCAGGAGATCCAGCGGCTCTACGACGAGTGGGACAAGCTCGACGCCAAGGTCGCGGACGGGTCCGCCCTGCCGGCCGACGTGGCCGCCCACGCGCGTGCCGTGCGTACGGCCGCCGGTGAGCTGCCGCGTACCCCCCGCCCGATGTCGTACCGGACCCTCGCGTCCGTCGCCGACATCACCGCGGGCGCCGAGGACCAGACCCTGCGCATCCTCAGCGAACTCGACCCGACCGATCCGCTGTCCGCCCTCGACGAGGTACGGCCGCGGCTCGACAAGGCCGAGGCCTGGATCAACACGCAGGTCCCCGCCGACCAGCGGACCATCGTGCGTACCGAGCCCGACCTCGACCTGCTGAAGTCCCTCGACGAGCAGGGCCAGGGGTCGCTGCGGCTGCTGCTCGACGGGCTCGCCGAGCACTGGTCGCTCGACGGGCTCACGCATCTCGTCTACGGGGTGCCCAAGGTGCAGGCCGGATTCTCGGCGGACGCCACGCCCAAGGAGCTGCCGGCGGAGATCAAGACCGCCCAACGGTCGTTCTTCGCGCTGCTGTACCACCTGCTCGTGGGGCGTGACACGGGTCCGCGACTGCCCACGCTGCTGCTCGCGGTGGGGCAGGAGCGGGTGCGGGTCCTGCTCGGGGAGTAGGACCGACGGACTACGGAGAGGGGGCGCCCGGTGTACACC
>NZ_JBHVDX010000480.1:0-1983 GCF_042802555.1 Streptomyces sp. NPDC057474
AATCACCCCCTGGCGCGGCCGAACCCCGCCCCACCCTGCCGGCGGGACACCGCCCCTCCCCCTCCCCCCAACGCCGATACCCCCCAACACCGATGCCGCCCACCCCCGCGGAGTGGACGGCACCGGAAGATCGGCCGGGCGGCGTCAGCGGCCGTACCGCATCAGCGGCTGTAACGCATCAGCGCCCGCACCATGTGGCACGTGGTGTCCGACGGCGGGTGCACACCGATGGCCTCCGCCGTGCTCCGGATCGTCTCGTTGCGCGCCTGGTTCGGCATGTGGACACCGGAGTCGAGCAGGGCGATCGCAAGGCGCATGGCCTTCAGACGCCGGTTGTGGGTGATGTACCACTCACGCGGACGGCCCGGCGGCAGCGTGTGCTTCACCACCGGCGCGTAGGGCAGGTCGAGCAGGACGGGATGCTGGGCGGTGGACTGGGTGGGCAACGGCTTCGACTTCAGTGCGGCAGCGGGCACGGACATCCTCCTGTCGCGGTCTGGGCGGCGACGGAATCCCCCGTCGACAACCCTCGAACACTGCTTCTATTTTACTACCCCCCACTGACAATCGCCCCTGGCCAGAAGGCTTCTGAGGGCTCCTGTGACAGAGGTGGAACACGGGTTTTCGCGCACGGTTGGCTACGGTGGGCGGCATGGAGATCTGGATCAATCCGGCCTGTTCCAAGTGCCGCAGCGCGATCAGCCTGCTCGACGCCGAGGGCGCCGACTACACCGTCCGCCGCTACCTGGAGGACGTCCCGAGCGAGGACGAGATCCGCGCCGTACTGGACCGGCTCGGGCTCGAACCGTGGGACATCACCCGTACCCAGGAGGCCACCGCCAAGGAGCTCGGCCTCAAGGAGTGGGGCCGGGACGCCGGTGCGCGCGACCGATGGATCAAGGCGCTCGCCGAGCACCCGAAGCTCATCCAGCGGCCGATCATCACCGCGGACGACGGCACGGCGGTGGTCGCCCGTACGGACGAGGCGGTGCGGGACGCTCTGTCCAGGTAGAGGACGATTCGGAGGTCCGGGCCCGATCTTCGTGTGACGTGGGTTACTTGAGAGTTTGCTGTGACCGTTGAGTAGCTTCGTTCGGGATCTCGTACGTAGCGGCGTACTCGTCCGATCCGGCGGCCGATCCGAAGGCCCGCCGGGAACAGGAGGCGCGCATGTCGCGTAGGAGAACGCTCAGCACGAAGAAGAAGGTCGCACTGTTCGTGACCGCGGCGGCGGTGGCGGGAGGCGGGGCCTTCACCATGGCGGCCACGTCGAACGCGGCGCAGACCGCGGCGGAGTCAAGTGTCTGCCAGGGGCTGGCCACCGCGCTCGGCAACAACGAGCGGTTCATCGCGGACCAGAAGGCGAACCCCGACGCCCAGTCGACGGCCCGGATCGCCAACCGCGAGGCGGTCATCGCTCAGATCAAGGTCCAGCAGAAGGCGTCGGACTGCGTCGTCGGGGAGTCGGCTCAGGGCTCCCAGGCCGCACAGCCCGCGCAGCCGTCCGCGCCGGCCACGGAGACCGGGGGGTCGGCTCAGGACCCCCAGGGCGACGAGGCCGCGGGGAACGCGGGCGGCGCCGGGGACACGGGCGGCGCCGAGGACACCGGTGACACGGGGAACGCCGGCGCCGGCGCCGGCGAGCAGGTCTGCAACGGCTCCACCGTCACCCTCTCCGGTGAGGGCGGCGCCCCGGCCGCGTCCAGCAACGAGTTTCCGGCAGGTACGAAGCTGCGGGTGACCAACCTGGACAACAACAAGTCCACGACCGTCGAGGTCACCTCGGTCTCGGGCAGTTGTGTCCTGCTGAACAACTCCGCCTTCGAACAGGTCCGCGAACCCGGCAAGTTCCTGATCCGCCGCGCGCTGATCGAGAAGGTGGGGTGACGTCGGCCTGGACGGCGGCGCGAGCCTGCTCGTAACGGTGAGATGAAGAGAAGGCGACCGTCGTCCAGGGAGGCCGGCCACCGCACGGAGCGGTGG
>NZ_JBHVDX010000481.1:0-1962 GCF_042802555.1 Streptomyces sp. NPDC057474
AGAGAAGGGTCCTGCGGGCCGAAAAGCCAGGGGCGCAGCCCCTGCTTTTCAGGGGCGCGGGGAACTGCGCGACCAGCCCCCACCGGACCCGCACCCGCCGAACCATCCTGACCCCCCGAGCCGGCGCCTGCCGTGGTGGGAGCGGCCCTTCTTCACTCGCCGTCGAGGGGTCACGCGCGGGCGATGGGGGCGGCGACCGCTTCCGTGAGCTTCAGAAGGTCCTGCGGGGACAGCTCGACCTCCAGGCCTCGGCGGCCGGCCGAGACGCAGATCGTGTCGTGGGCGTCCGCCGACGCGTCCAGCACAGTGCGGAGCTTCTTGCGCTGGCCGAGGGGGGAGATGCCGCCCCGGACATAGCCCGTCGTGCGCTCCGCGAGGGTGGGGTCGGCCATCGCCGCGCGCTTGCCGCCGACCGCCGTCGCCAGCGACTTGAGGTCCAGCGAGCCCGCCACCGGCACGACCGCGACCACGAGCGCGCCGTCGACGTCCGCCACCAGGGTCTTGAAGACCCGCTCGGGGGACACGCCCATCGCCTCGGCCGCCTCCTCGCCGTAGGACGGGTGCGCGGGATCGTGCTCGTAGGCGTGGACGGTGAACTCCACGCCCGCCGCGCTCAGGGCCACGGTCGCGGGCGTGCCACCCGCGCCCGACTGCTGCTTCTTCGACTTCTTCGCCATCTGCCTTCTCGCGTACGTGTTGCGTCAGTTGAGGCTCGTCGGGCCCCGCGTCAGCTCCGACGCGGGCAACGACGGCAGACTACGGATGATGGCGGACTCGGCGCGCAGGAGTTTCAGCTCGTCGCGCAGGCGGGAAGCGGTGTCGGGGGCCTGCAGGAGCCGCTGCTTGGCGGGCGTGTCGAGCATCATCGCCGCGGCGACCAGGTACGAGACGACGGCCGGCTCGTCCGGGAGGTCCGCACCCGTCGACAGCGAGCGCTCCCGGGCGCCCGCGAGGCGCTTCTGGTACTGGCGGAACGCCCGCAGGACGCCCTCGGCGAGCGCGCCCGCCTCGTCGCCCGCGTCCTCCGGCAGCTCCTCCAGATCCGCCACGAGGAACGGTCCGGAGGCGTCCACCGAGAGCAGACGCACGCGGCTGGTACCGGTCGCGAGGACCTCGTACGTGCCGTTGTCGCGCTCCCGGATGGTGGCCGCGTCCGCGATGCAGCCCACGGAGTGGAACGCCTTCGTCGGTTCGTCGCCGAAGCCGGCGGTCGGGCCGCGGTCGGGCAGAGCGGTCGGATCCGGCATGCCGGGGGCGCTCGGCGCGACCTCGTGGCCGTCGCGGATGGCGACGACGGCGAAGCGGCGGGGTTGGTCCTCGGGGGTCTTCAGCAACTCGCGCATCATGGCGCGATAGCGCTCCTCGAAGATGTTCAGAGGAAGCACGAGCCCCGGGTACAACACCGAGTTCAGGGGGAAGAGTGGCAGCCGGACGGTGGTCACGAGGCCAGAGCCTAATGGTCGTCGGGGCGCGCGCGTTCGTCCGTATTCGTTTGGTGACCTCCCGGGAGAGCTACCCGTCGGCCAGGGGCGCCCTCTCGGGCCGTGCGCGCAGCGGGATCGAGCACGCCACTTCCAGCCGTACGCCGTCCCGCAGCTGGAGGAACTGGCCCAGCGGATCGTCCGACACCCGGTCCCAGGGGAAGGACGTGGCATACGGGCCGATCATGCGCAGCTGGGCCAGGGCGTCCGGCCAGCGCTCCAGGCGGACCAGGACGTAGGTCAGCAGGTTGCGGACCTCGGCCGGCCAGGGGTCGCCGGGCTCGTACTCTGCGGAGAGCGCGATCGCGCCGTCCGCCGCCTCGTCCAGGCGCGCGCGGGGGATCACGGCCCCGCCGCCCTCGGTGAGGTACGCGAGGGCCGCCCGTACCGGCAGGGCCCGGACCAGGGAGCCGGGGAGCGCGTCCTCGGCGGCCCGCTCGGCGAAGTCGAAGCTCTCGCGGTGCGAGCACCGGGGGGTGTG
>NZ_JBHVDX010000482.1:0-1814 GCF_042802555.1 Streptomyces sp. NPDC057474
CCTCACGGAACTCCGGCTCGAACTTCCGTCGCTTCTCCGCCATGACTCCCAACTTCCCCTGCAGTCACGGTCTCTACGCTACGAGGGGAGGGACAGAGACAGGTACACCGGTGAGCGTACAGACCTTATCCCGGGCCGGTTTTGTTCCGAGGCCGTCTTCGTGTCCTTCGCCGGTGTGGCCCCGATCCCGGCTTTCTCCGGCCTGACCGGCAAGCACCGGGTTGACCGGGGCGGTGACCGCCGACTGAACCGAGTGATGCACACAGTCACCCTGGTCGGGTTGCGGTTGGATCCTGTCTCGAGGATGTATGTCGCTCGCGCGCCCCGCGTCAGCGAGGGCAAGAGCCCCCGCGACGCGCAGCGATGCCTCAAGCGCAACATCTGCCGCCAGATCTCTTGCGCCATGGTGTTGTGGTAGAGGTTGCGCTGGATGTTGCGCGGCTCGACTCCGGGGTTCCGAGTCACTCCAGGCTTCAAGGTCTTCGAATGAAGGACCCGGCCGGTAGCGGAAGGGCTTCCTCAAGCGGTTTGGCAGGACATGGCAGTTTCGGGGGCTGGCGTCCTCGTAACCGTTACGTGACCGAACAGGGCCACCTTGCTGATCGAGGGCCGCCGGAGTGGAATCCGTGTGAGCGAGCCTTCGGGTGTGCGGGCGCGCCCGGTCGGGCGGTACGGACCATGAGTCCTGTGACCCCCGGTGGGCGGGCGGATCAGCGCAGTCCGGCGAAGAGGTCGCTTTCGGGCACGGCCGCGCCGGTGGTGTCCTGGACGCGTACGAAGGTCTCGACGCCCATCAACTCGGTGAACCTCTCCTGGCCCATCCTGAGGAAGAAGATGTTCTCGCCCTGGCTGGCGTGCGCGGCCAGCGCATCGAACTTCTGGCTGCCGAAGGCGGTGGTGTCCACCCAGGTGGTGATCTCTTCGTCGGGGAGTCCGATCTCGGCCATCGCGGCGGCCTCTGCGGGATCCGGCTCCTGCCCGTCCGCCCCGAACTCGCGCATGACCTCCCCGAACCGCTGCATCATCGAGCGGGGTGCCGTCGTCCAGTACACCTTCGGTGTCAGCGCGGTCATCGCCAGCGCCGCCGTGGTGATGCGGTTGGCCTGGATGTGGTCGGGGTGGCCATAGAAGCCGTTCTCGTCGTAGGTGACGACCACATCGGGCTGGTAGCGCCGCAAGAGTTCCGCGAGTCGGGCAGCGCCCTCTTCCACGGGTGTCTGCCAGAAGGAGCCGGGGGCGTCATTGGTCGGCCAGCCCATCATTCCGGAGTCGGCGTAGTCCAGCATCTCCAGATGACTGACCTTCAGGACTTCGCAGCTTGCCTCGAGTTCTTTGCGGCGCATCAGGGCGACGGCCGCCGGATCGTGCCCGGGATCGCCCGGCTTGACACCTCCCGGTCCGTCACCGCAACCGCCGTCGGTGCACGTCACGAGGACCGTGCGCATGCCCTCCGCCGTGTACCGCGCGAGGACACCTCCTGTTCCAGTGGCCTCATCGTCGGGGTGGGCGTGTACCGCCATGAGCGTCAAGGGCGAGTCATTCATGAAACATTCTCCTGTGTGAAAAGGCCTCGGTTCGAGTCCGCGGCGGGTGTATGAGCGGTCGCCTCTCGAACTTCACCATGATTCTGGAGGCAGTCCAGCGCGAACCCGACGAGGGCCCCCTTCGTGACCGGACGTGCGCCAGCGCTGGTCGGGCCGTCCCGACAAACTGCCCGAGGACCTCGTCCATGCTCTCAGGCGCGAAGAACACCGCACCCGCAACCGCACTGACACTCACTATCTGCGTCAACTACGGCGGGCGCGCCGAGATCA
>NZ_JBHVDX010000483.1:0-1744 GCF_042802555.1 Streptomyces sp. NPDC057474
CCTACGAGGAACTCGTCGAGACCGAGGGCCGGCCCCGGCTGCGCGGCCTGCTCGACAAGCTGCAGACCGACAACCTCCTCGAAGCGGCCGTCGTCCACGGCTACTTCCGCTGCGTGTCCAAAACCGACGACCTGATCGTTCTGGATGAGGGCGGCTCGGAGCTGACCCGGTTCACCTTCCCGCGCCAGCAGCGGGGCCGCTACCTGTGCCTGGCCGACTTCGTCCGCCCGGAGGAGTCCGGCGAGATTGACGTCGTCGGCCTCCAGGTCGTCACCGTCGGCTCGAAGATCGGCGAAGCCACCGCCGAACTGTTCGCGTCCGACTCCTACCGCGACTACCTCGAACTGCACGGCCTGTCCGTGCAGTTGGCCGAGGCACTCGCCGAGTACTGGCATGCCCGCGTCCGCACCGAACTGGGTATCGGCGGCGGTGACCCCGACTCCCTCGACGGCATGTTCCGCACCGACTACCAAGGCTGCCGCTACTCGCTGGGCTACCCCGCCTGCCCCGAGCTCGCCGACCGGGCCAAGATCGCCACGCTGCTCCGGCCCGAACGCATCGGAGTCGCCCTGTCCGAGGAGTTCCAGCTGCACCCCGAGCAGTCCACCGACGCGATCGTGATCCACCACCCCGAAGCGGGCTACTTCAACGCCGGAGGCCGCAATTGAACTCGCTGCGCGACACCCTGGCGAGCGGCAGGCCGACCTTCTCCTTCGAGTTCTTCCCGCCCAGGACCGAGGCCGGGAGCCGCGCACTGTGGCAGGCGATCCGCCGGATCGAGGCCCTGTCCCCGGCGTTCGTCTCCGTCACCTACGGCGCGGGCGGCTCCTCGCGGGAGCGCACCGTCGAGGCCATCAAACGCATCGCCACCCAGACCACCCTGCGTCCGGTCGCCCATCTGACGGCCGTGGGGCACTCGGCGGCCGAACTGCGTCACATCATCGGCCAGTACGCGGACGCGGGTGTGCGCGATGTGCTCGCCCTGCGCGGAGATCCGCCGGGCGACCCCAACGGGCCCTGGACGCCGCACCCCCAGGGCTTCCGGCACGCCCACGAACTGGTCCGGCTCGTCCGCGAGCTGGGCGGATTCAGCGTCGGGGTGGCGGCGTTCCCGGAGCGGCATCCGCGCTCGGCCGACTGGGAGAGCGACATCCGCCACTTCGTCGCCAAGTGCCGGGCCGGAGCCGACTACGCCATCACCCAGATGTTCTTCGACGTGGAGGACTATCTGCGGCTGCGGGACCGGGTCGCGGCGGCCGGCTGCGACACCCCGATCATCCCCGAGATCATGCCGGCCACCGATGTGCGACAGATCCGCCGCTTCGCCGAACTGTCCAACGCCCGCTTTCCCACCGAGCTCGCCGACCGCCTCGAAGCGGCCCGCGACCATCCGGCCGAGGGCTACCGCATCGGGGTGGCGCACGCCACCGGTATGGCCGAGCGGCTGCTCGCCGAGGGCGCGCCCGGGCTGCACTACATCACCCTCAACCGGTCCACCGCGACGCTCGAGATCCACCAGAACATTCAGAGCATCCGTAACCCAAGGAGCACACATGCCCTCGCAGCCGCCGGCTGACTTCACGGACTTCAAGGTCGCCGACCTCTCCCTGGCCGAGTTCGGCCGCAAGGAGATCACTCTCGCCGAGCATGAGATGCCCGGTCTGATGGCGATCCGCAGGGAGTACGCCGAGGCGCAGCCTCTCGCCGGGGCCCGTGTCACCGGTTCCCTGCACATGACCGTGCA
>NZ_JBHVDX010000484.1:0-1734 GCF_042802555.1 Streptomyces sp. NPDC057474
CGGCTGCTGCCCGTCTGGGGCAGGCGGGCAGCAGCCGAGCGGGTCGAGCGTCGTGCGGGTCGTGGGGGACAAGGGATGTGGTCACACCCTGGCGGGCACGGCGGCCTCCGGTATCCCGTCGGCGTGCTCGTCGGCCAGCAGGTGGTGGAGCTTCTCGCCGTCGATGTCGACGTTGGGCAGGATACGGTCGAGTCTGGCGGGCAGTGGGGCAGTGCCGCGCGGGTGAGCAGGAACGGTGCGGTGAGGGTTTGACGCCGTCGGCGTTTGATGTCGGCGAGGACGAGGCGCGCGTCCTGGGCGGCGAGCGCAGGGCGGTGGCGCGGCCGATGTCGGAGCCCGCGCCGGTGACGATCAGCGACTTGCCGGACAGACCTGTGATGAGGTCCCTGGCTGGGTCCTCGCTCAGTTGCTGATGACGGGCATGGCCCGGCGGTAGCGGGGGTCGGTCAGCTGGGAGACGAGGAAGGCGGCGATGTCCGCGCGGGTCATCGCCGAGCCGACCTTGTCGTGGCCCAGGAAGCCGGACTTGATACGGCCGGTGGCGGGCTTGTCGACCGGGTTGGTGATCCGGGCGATGGTGTAGTCGAGCGGGGTGGAGGTGACCGCCTCGGTCATGCCCTTCAGCTCGGCCAGGGCGATGGGGAAGGCGAGCTTGGCCATGACGGGCAGGACCTTGGGCTTCCAGTGCGGTTTGTCGTGCGGGTCGGCCAGGGAGGGGGTGGCCAGGCCGATGAACCGGGTGACGTCCTCGGCCTGCATGGCCTCGACGATGGTGCGGGTGCCGTCCGTGATGTCGGTGCCCTTGACGGACCGCTTCAACGACGGGCCGAGTGCGCTGATCACCGCGTCCGCGCCTGCCACGGCCTTGCGGACCGCTGTGGTGTCGGAGAGCCGGCCGGTGGCCACGGTCAGGTTCTCGTGGGCGAGGGTGAGTTTGGCGGGGGTCCGGACGTAGGCGGTGACCTGGGGCCCGGCGTCCAGCAGTTGGTGGACGAGCAGTTGGCCGATGGCGCCGCTGGCGCCGAAGACGGTGACACGCATCAAGGTGCTCCAAGCAGGGTTGGGTGCAGAAGTCCGCTCACGATGAGCGGTTACGAGCGGCAGTACGGCGTTGAAGGCGACGGCGTGCGGGGCCGAGGTCCATCGGGGGCGGCCGTGCCGTTCAGGTCTGAAGCCGGAAGAGAACGAAGCGACCCCGTTCGCCGGCCTCGTGCAGCTCTTCGGGCGTGGGTTCGCGGTCGCCGGGCAGGCCGACCATCTTCGCCTCGCGCGGCGACTTGCGGTCGGCGAACTCGGCGAGCAGCTCGGTGATCGCGGTGCGGTCCTCGATCACGGTGGGTACGGCCACGTACTCCCGTCCGCGGATGCGCAGGTGGACGGTCGGGCCGGTGCGCAGGTTGGGGATCCAGGTGTTCTGCTAGGACGTGGCCAGAACCGTGCCGGGCTCCCAGTCGAAGTAGCCGACGGGGATGGTGATGCGGCGTCCGGACTTGCGGCCGGTGTAGGTCAGCAGCATCAGGAATCTGCTGAGGATGCCGTGCAGGCGCGAGGCGAGCAGCGGGCGGACCAGGCGGTTGGCCGCGCGGAACAACGCGACCGGGGGCCGCTTGCGTCGGGTGGTCTCGGCTTGACTCATGAGGGGCTCCTGAGAGGGATGCCTGGTGGTGTGGAATGGCTGGGTCGGCGGCGGGGGGGGCGGGGGGGGGGGTGCGGCGGGTACGGGTGCGGGTGCGG
>NZ_JBHVDX010000485.1:0-1713 GCF_042802555.1 Streptomyces sp. NPDC057474
GCCTACGGCCCTCTCGGGCCGAAAAGCACGGGGCGCAGCCCCGGCTTTTCAAGGGCGCGGGGAACTGCGCGACCAGCCCCCACCGGGCCCGCGGTCGCCGACGAACCGAAACCCCCCGAACGCCCGGCGCACACGCATCCCCGCCATGCCCCCGTGCGAGGCCACACGCTCCTTCCCCGGACCCGGCCCCCACCTTCACTCTCGTGCCGAACTCAGGTATTTCAGAAGGGTGTTGGGGGCATACAACCTCCGCAGCCGCGCGACCTCGGGAGGGGCACGTGCTTGAGTCGGTGCACCAGTCGGCGTACCCGGCGGACACGGAGAACGTGGACGTCATCGTCGTAGGAGCCGGTGTGGCCGGCCTCGCTGCGGCCGGACATCTGACCAGGGCGGGGCTGAGGGCCACCGTCCTGGAGGCCGCACCCGCCGTCGGCGGCCGGATGTCCACCGAGAAGATCGACGGCTTCCGCCTCGACCGGACGACGCAGTTGCTCTCCACGTCGTACCCGGAACTGCGCCGCACGCCGGGCCTGGACACCCTGCCCCTGCGGCCGTTCGCCCCCGGTGTCCTGCTGCACGCCGACGGCCGTCATCAGCGCGCCGGCGCCACCCCTGTCCTGCGGAGCGCGAGGGGCGCACTCACGGCCGCGCGCGCCCTCGCAAGCGCCCCCAGGCTCCCCCGGAACCAGGGCCGTCCCCAAGTCCGTTCCACGGGCACCAGGGCCGGCCGGCTGGGCGCACCCGCCGACCAGTCCCGGCTGGCCATGGCCCTGGCCCGGCTCGCCGCGACCGCGCCCGAGCGGCTCCTCACCCGGGCGGAGGTCCCGGCCGCCCAGGCGCTGGCGACCCGGGGTTTCCCGCCCCGGACGATCGACGGTTTCGTACGCCCCCTGCTGGCCGCGCTGCTCGCCGACCCGGCTCTGGGGACCTCCAGCCGCTGCGCCGACCTGGCCCTGCACACCTTCGCGACGGGCCGGCTGTGCATCCCGGAGGGCGGCGCCGACACCCTGCCGGAACTCCTCGCGGCCGCGCTGCCACCGGGCTCGGTCCGTACGGGAGTCCAGGTCACCGGGGTCAGCACTACCTCGGTCACGACGGCGCACCACGGTGAACTCACCTGCCGTGCGGTGGTGCTGGCCACCGACGCCCGGTCCGCCGCCGAACTGCTGCCGGGGCTGCGCGTGCCGGACTTCCACCCGGTGACGGTCCTGCACCACGCCACGGACGAGCCCCCGTTGACCGAACCGGCGCTGCTCCTGGACGCCGACCGCAGCGGGCCCGTCTCGCACACGGCGGTCATCAGCCAGGTCGACCCGAGCCGGGCACCGGCGGGCCGCGCCCTGATCACCTCCACGGTCCTCGGCACGCCCCCGGATCCCGCGCACCTCGACGCCACGGTCCGCGCCCAACTGGCCCGCCTCTACCGCACGTCCACGGCCCGGTGGGAACTCCTCGCCGCGCACCACGTCCCCGAGGCCGTCCCCGCGATGCCCGCGCCGCACGACCTGCGCCGCCCGGTACGCCTCCTGGCCGGCCTCTACGTCTGCGGCGACCACCGCGACACCAGCACCGTCCAGGGCGCCCTCCACTCCGCCCGCCGAGCCGCCGGTTCCCGGGGCCGGAGCGGAAGCGCGGCCGGCGGGCGCGTCCGCCCACCCCCCGTCCTCGCCCGCGTCGCCCTTCTCCCCGTCCGGCGGCGACTTCCCCGGGGCC
>NZ_JBHVDX010000486.1:0-1693 GCF_042802555.1 Streptomyces sp. NPDC057474
GCCCATTAGGGTTGGGGCATCAGCACCCTCCGCCGGGCCTTCGCGGCCCGGCGGAGACGCAAGCCCATCGCTCCGCCGCACGCCAGGCGGTGCCGCGCCGAGGAGTCAACTGCCGTGTCGGACCCGATGCGCCCGCCCGTCTCCCACCAACACCCTCGGACGACGTCGCTGCGCTCCGATCCCTCCCGACCCCGCGCCTCCCTCCGTACCGCCGTGGTCTGGGAGGTCCTCCAGGACGCCCTCGACCGCCGGGTGAAGGCCACGGGACGTGAGTCGCTCGACGTGCTGGACACCGGGGGCGGCAGCGGCAAGTTCGCGGTGCCGGTGGCCCGCCTCGGCCATCGCGTCACCGTCGTCGACCCCAGCCCGAATGCGCTGTTCGCGCTGGAGCGCCGGGCCGCCGAGGCCGGTGTCGCCGACCGTGTGCAGGGCGTCCAGGGCGACGCGCACGGCCTCTTCGACGTCGTCGAGCGCGGCGGGTACGACGCCGTGCTCTGCCACGGCGTCCTGGAGTACGTGGACGACCCCGCAGAGGGCATCGGCAACGCGGTCGCCGCGCTGCGCCCCGAGGGCGTCCTCAGCCTGCTCGCCGCCGGCCTGGGCGGCGCGGTGCTCGCGCGGGCCCTCGCCGGGCACTTCAAGGAGGCCCGGCAGGCGCTCGACGACCCGAACGGGCGCTGGGGCGAGGGTGATCCGGTTCCCCACCGCTTCACCGCCGAGCAGCTCACCGCGCTCGTCGAGGGCGCGGGCCTTCAGGTCGCCGCCGTGCACGGCGTCCGGGTCTTCGCCGACCTGGTCCCCGGCGTCCTCGTCGACACCGAGCCCGGCGCCCTGGACGCCCTGCTCGAGCTGGAGGCGGCGGCCGCCGAACTGCCCGCCTTCCACTCCGTGGCCACGCAACTTCATGTGCTGGGCGAGACGCGAGGGACCGCCGAGTCCTGAGCCGTCTCCCGAGGCGGATGAGGGTGACCCGCTGATCAGGGGCTCGGCGGCGGATGGAGTACGCCACAGGCCCCCCGATCGGGCGCGCGGAGCCGTATGATCGAGGGAGACCGTTCCGGCATGACGGGCCGCCCGCTGGGGAATTCACACCTCAGCGGGTCGGGGTGCCATGGCGGGTTCCGGTTGGCGAATTGGCGTAGAGGGGCGGGTTTCAAGGGGGCGATTCCCTGCCTATCCTGAAGAGGACCCCCCGGGTCGCTCCGGCGACCGCACGATGAGGAGGACTCCGTGCCGCTCTCAGAGCACGAGCAGCGCATGCTCGAGCAGATGGAGCGAGCGCTGTACGCCGAAGATCCCAAGTTCGCGTCAGCGCTTGAGGGAAGCGGGCTGCGTACGTACACCCGGCGGCGGGTCTACCAGGCGGTCGCGGGCTTTCTGGTGGGTATCGCGCTCCTCATGGCCGGAATGGTCGCACAGCAGATCTGGGTCAGCGTGGTGGGGTTCCTCGTCATGCTGGGCTGCGCCGTGCTCGCCGTCACCGGTTGGCGCAAGGCCCCCAAGCCGGGTGAGCAGCCCACCGGTGCCGCAGGCTCCGCCGGTGCGCGTCAGACACGACAGCGCCGCTCCATGATGGACCGAATCGAACAGCGCTGGCAGCGCCGTCGAGACGAGCAGGGCGGCCACTGAGCCCGTCGGATCGCCGATCCGACAGCCATAGCTGAAGACGGACGAAGGGTGACCGCCCAAGGGG
>NZ_JBHVDX010000487.1:0-1636 GCF_042802555.1 Streptomyces sp. NPDC057474
ACGCTGAGCTGCGCGCCGGGCAGTCCTCGGAGAAGGCGGCGCTGATCTACCAGCACTCCGACGACGATCGACAGCAGGAAGTTGCGGCCGGGCTCGACGCGACCGTACGCAAGGCACGCCAGGAAGCTGCTGCCGAGCCAGATGAAGACGCCATTGATCCAGACGATCAACGTTCTGGCACGAATCTGGCGCGTGGCGAGTGATTGTCGGTGACAGCAATAAGGCCCAGGTCTCTGACCTGGGCCTTCATCATGGAGCGGGTGACGAGAATCGAACTCGCACTCTCAGCTTGGGCAGCTATGGCGCTTACATGACCTCATGCCTTCTGACCTGCGCAGATCCGTTGTGCTGTTGCTGTGGTGGGGGTCTGATGGCACCGCTGTCGACCGTGGTTGTCCGCTCTGAAGGGCACGCTATGGGCACGACGCCGCAGGGGGACGAGTGCTTTGCGGATGCGGCCTTCTTCGGGCTCGGGGCTCGTCGATGTACAAGTGGACTGTGCGGAGCCGTTGCGACTGCACATGGATGCCCGAGGGTGCGATGGCCGTCGCCGAGGCCGAGGACGGCTTTGTCGACGAGCTTGTGGTGCAGTGAGTACAGGCACAGACCGTCGTCGACATCGTCCGGGCCGTCGAAGGCGCACCAGCGCACGTGCGCGGCTTCCAGCCCGACCGGCACTGCGCCGATCCTGCCGTCGTAGCCGTAGAAGGCGCGCTGGTACTCGTAGGCGGTCAGCACCAGCTCTCGCATCCGCCGGGCCCGCTGCCTCCGCGCTGTCAAGAGCCGTTCGATCTCCGTCGGCTTCAGTTCCCAGGCCGACGGCTTCGCGCAACTCGCCGTGGAGCGAGGGCGGGAAGCGGAGATCGAGCAGTAAACGGGCGATCCGGGTGAGCAGTTGGCGGTCGCGTCGCAGTGCTGATCTCAGCTCGGGGGCGAGCCGTTTAGCGGCACCCGCTTCCTGTAGCTCCCGGAGTCCGGTTCCGGGGGCTGCCGGGTCCTCGGTCGGTGCGCACTTCCCGTACGCCGTCGCTGACCAAGTGTTGGAACGGGTAGGCGGGTGTCGCCCTGTGGGGAAGTCCACCGCGGTCACCCGGTCGGCGCTTGCGCCTGGCAATACCGGGCGAGGACGGTTCTACGGTCTTGCCGCCGACCGCCTGGGGGGCACGGCGGTGGCGCAGGCGAGGCGGTTGACCACAGGCCGACCCGAAGCCGCCGGTGCCGCCGTTCAGGTCATCAGGGCAGGGGTGCGCCGCCACCGTACTGCAGGGCGTTGGCGGCGAGCTCCGAACGACCAGGACCCCACGGTGTCGGCAGCCTCGACTGCAGTCGCCGGTACGAGACCTTCGAGGAAGTGCCGGGCGCTGCCGCGGGCGCCGCGACGGATATAGCGGAGAGCGGGCGGTTGTGACGTTGCCGCTGATCGTGTCCATCAGGTCACCCTGGTCTCTCATCGTCGGCGGCCAGTCCTCCATCGCCGTTCGAGGCGGATTACCTCACCGTCGAACGCACGAAAATCTATACCGACGGGAGTAGACATTGGGTGGCGGCATGGTTATGGTTTCTCTCGTAGCCCAGAGAGACAGCAGGGCCTGGCAGACACGAACTGCCGGGCGGCAGTACGCAGTTGCAGTTCGCA
>NZ_JBHVDX010000488.1:0-1627 GCF_042802555.1 Streptomyces sp. NPDC057474
CTGCCTCTCAGGCACCGTGCTCGCCGCCTGCATCTCAGGCACCGTGCTCGCCGCCTGCATCTCAGGCACCGTGCTCGCCGCCTGCATCTCCGAAACGTCACCCACCGCTTGCTTCTCCCGGGCCTCGCTCAGCGCTTCCCTCTCGGCCGCCTCTCCGGCCCGCCGCCTCCGGGGCGTCACGCTCGGTCGCTGCTCGGGCTCGGTCATCCGGTTTCTCCGACGGTGGGGGCGACGGCGGGCTTCGGTCGGCGTACGGCCCCGGCGAACGGGCGGCACGGCCACCGCACTCCGCCCGCCGCCGTGACCGCCAGCGCGCCCAGGAGGGCGAGGGCGGTGGCGGGGGCGAGGACGGCCCAGGGGGCGCGTTCGGCGTAGGGCTGGTTCTCGGCGAGGAGGCGGCCCCATTCCGGGTCCGGCGGCTGCGCGCCGAGGCCGAGGAAGCCGAGGGAGGTCAGGGCGAGGGCCACGCCGGGCAGCCGGAGCAGGGCGTGGCGGGCGACGGGGGGCAGGACGGCGGGCAGCAACTCGCGGCGGAGCAGATGGCCGTCACCCGCGCCGAGCCCCTTCGTGGCCGTGATGTGCGTCGTGGCCCGCTCCTGTTCGAGCAGGGCCGTGGTATGCGCGGCCAGCGGTACCCAGGCGACGGCGGCCACGGCCAGCGCGGGTGTCGCCGCTCCACTGCCGGCGACGCCGGCGACGAGCAGGCCCGCGAGGACCGCCGGTACGGCGTTGACGGTGTCGACGAGGGGCCCGCAGAGGCGGGGCAGCAGTCCGAGCAGGACGCCCGTCAGCAGCGCGGCCGCGCTGATCGTGACGGCCAGGGCGAGGGTGGTGAACGCCCCGTGGCCGATGCGGGCGAGGAGGTCGCGGCCGAGCGCGTCGGTGCCCAACGGGTGGGCCCAGGACGGGGGTTGGAGCCGGGCGCCGGTGTCGAGGGCGAGCGGGTCGCGGGCCAGGCCGAGCGCGACGACCGCGAGGAGCAGGGTGCCGTGGAGGAGGGGGGTGCGGCGTGGCGCGGGCGGCTGCGGGCGGTGCAGGGAGTGGAGCGCGCCGTCGCGGAGGGCGGGGCCGATGAGGCTGCGGGCGGCGAGGCGGGCGAGGGCTCCGGCGACGGCGGCCAGTAGGACGAGGGCTAGGGTGCCGGCCTGGAGGACGGGAAGGTCCTGGGCGATGGCGGCCTGGAGGGTGGTGCGGCCGAGGCCGGGTATGTCGAAGATCTGCTCGACGGCGACCGCGCCTCCGGTGAGGCCGACCACGAACAGGCCGATGTTGGGCAGCAGTCCGGGTACGCAGCGCCGTACGGCCTGGCGGGCGGTGGCCCGCCCGGGTATGCCGCGTGCGGCGGCGGCCAGGGCCCAGGGCTCGGCGAAGGCACCGGGCAGCAGGTCGTCGAGCATCCGGCCGAGCAGCGCGCCGGCGGGAAGGCCGAGGGCGAGGGCGGGCAGCACCATCCACTGCGGGCCATACCAGCCGAGCGCGGGCAGCCAGCCGAGGTGCACCCCGACGACCACGGCGAGCACGGACGCGGTGAGGAACTCGGGCAGCGCGGCAAGCATCGCGGCCACGCTGCCGCCGCCGAGGCGGTCGTCGAGGCGGCGGTGCGCGCCCAGCCACAGGGTGCGGGCGC
>NZ_JBHVDX010000489.1:0-1619 GCF_042802555.1 Streptomyces sp. NPDC057474
GGGCCCGTTTTCCGTTCCCTTCCCGCGGCGGTTTTGGGGGGGTGGGGGGGGGGGGGGGGGGGGGGCTTCTCGCGCAGTTCCCCGCGCCCCTGAAAGACCAGGCCCTGCGGGCCTGAGAACGACGGCCGGGCGGGCCGAAAAGCGAAGCGGGGCGCAGCCCCCGCTTCCTTTTCAGGGGCGCAGCCCCTGGGGATGGGACGGGTAGGGGCGGCGGGGGCGAAAACGCCAGGGAAGCACCACGATCTTGCGCCCGACTCCTGACGCGAACTGATCCAGAGCCTGCGGGTATTGATCCAGCGGCACCCGGTCGCTGATCCTGCTCGGCGAGCGCATGCGATGTCTTCAGGGCCGGCTCGACGGACTGGCGTCCGGCGATGGCCGCGCTGATCTCCAGGGAGACCTTGGTGCCGAGGTCGGTGAACTCGGGGATGCCGACGAACTGGATGCCGGGCGCGGGGCGCGGCTGTACCCCGGGTTCGGCGGGCCGGGCGCCCTCGATGGCCTCGCGGTCATCTCCTGGAAGGCGGCGGCCTCCTCGCGGTAGTCCGGGTTCGCGTACGTCGACTCCCGCTTGCGGGGAGACAAGGGGGTGTTCCGAGGCAAGGATGGAGTGGGATGGGGCGGTTGTTCTCAGACTCGGGTGACCTGGGGACCCAGCAGTGAGTACCGGTGGGCCTCCGAGGCCGGGAGCAGGGTGCTCGTGACGATCGCGTCCAGGTCGCTCACCTCGGCGAACCGGCAGAAGCTGACCGCGCCGAACTTGGTGTGGACGCCCGCGAAGACCGTGCGCCGGGAGGCGCGGATCGCCTGGGCCTTGACCTCGCTGACGGCCGGGTCGGGGGTGGTGAGGCCGTGGTCGCGGGTGATGCCGTTGGCGCCGATGTACGCCAGGTCGATGACGAAGCCGGCCAGCATCTTCGTCGTCCAGTGGTCGACGGTCGCGAGGGTGCCCGGGCGCACCCGGCCGCCGAGCAGCAGCACGGTGGTGTTGCCGGCCTCCGCGAGCGCGCCCGCGGTGGCGAGCGAGGCGGTGACCACGGTCAGCGGCCGGTCCCGGGGCAGCGCCTCGGCGATGAGCTGCGGGGTGAAGCCCTCGTCGACGAAGACCGTCTCCGCGTCCCCGAGCAGCTCGGCCGCCGCGGCGGCGATCCGGCGCTTCTCGGGCACATGGCTGGTCGCGCGGAAGGCGAGCGTCGTCTCGAACCCGGCGCTCTCCACGGGACACGCCCCGCCGTGCGTACGGCGGACCAGCCCGTGGTCCTCCAGGGCGCGCAGATCACGCCGTACGGTCTCCTTGGCGACGCCCAGTTCGACGGCGAGTTCGGCGACGTCGACCCCGCCCGTGCGGCGGGCGGCCCGGACGATCTCGCGTTGCCTTTCCTCCGCGCTCATGGCCGACACCTGCTCTCCCTCGCCGTAGTGCTGCCCGTCCGGGCCCGGTAGGGGCCTCGGTGGAAGTTCTACAGCGGGTGCGCGGCGCCTGCCAGGCCTGTTGCGCGACCGATGATGCCCGTACCTGACCGTTTCGCATCGCCGCGGCCCGTCACGGACCTGGGGCGGACGTGGGATCGGGCAACGGCCGTGCCCGAATACGGGAGCGGGCGGGCCCGTTCGGTGCC
>NZ_JBHVDX010000490.1:0-1592 GCF_042802555.1 Streptomyces sp. NPDC057474
TGGGCGGCCGCTTTTGTTGTTTCTCCGACCGGGGGGTCCCGCGGGGGGCCCCCCCGGGGCCGCGGGCCCCCCCACGGCTGCGTACGACGTACGACTACGACGAGGGGGACCGGAGTGGACGACGGGGAGCGGGCGCGGCTCGTCCTGGCGGCGGCGGGGCTGCCGCCCGGGAGCCTCGCCGAGCGGCTGCCGCTCGGCGGCGGCACGTACAACACGGTCGAGGAACTGCGCCTCACCGACGGCACCCGGGTGATTCTCAAGATCCCCCCGCCGTCGACCACCCCCGGCCTGGCCTACGAGAGCGAACTCCTCGGCGCCGAGGCCGAGTTCTGCCGGGCCGCCGAGACCGTCGGCGTACCCGCGCCACGGGTGTTCGGAGCCGCCCTTGACGAAACCGCCCCGACCGGCCGCCACCTCCTGCTCACCCACTGCCCGGGCGGCGGGTGGGACGGTCTGGAGCCCGCCCAAGAGGCCTCGCTGCGGCGGGAGTTGGGCGGCCTGGTGGCTCGGCTCCACCAGGTGACCGGCCCCGGCTTCGGCTACCCGTCCGGCGTGTTCGGCCCCCTCGCCGCCGACTGGCGCACCGCCTTCACCGCCATCTACGACGGCGTACTCGCCGACGCCCGCCGCTTCCAGGCCTGGCTGCCCCACCCCGTGGACGAGGTGGCCCGTACCGCGAAGGCCGCGTACGACGTCCTCGACGAGGTGACCGTGCCGCGCCTGGTCCACTTCGACCTGTGGCAGGGCAACATCCTCGTCGAGCGCGGAAAGTCACCGCGCGTCGGTGGCCTGATCGACGGCGAGCGCATGTTCTGGGGCGACCCGGTCGCGGACTTCGTCTCGCTGGCGCTGCTCGGAGACATCCGGCAGGACGCCGACTTTCTGATGGGCTACCAGGAGGCGGGCGGGGAGATCGAGTTCACCCCCTCGGCCCGCAGACGCTACGCCCTCTACCGCAGCTACCTCTACCTGATCATGCTGGTCGAAGCGGTGCCGCGCGCCCTGGACGACGGGCACGTCGCGTGGCGGCGGGAGGCGGTGGCGCCGCAGCTGACGGCGGCTCTGGAGGAGCTGCGCGACCTTTCCTGACGGGACGCACCCGGTTCACGGAACGCTCGGTCCGAGCTGCACAGAACACCTGGTCCGAGTCGCTCGGAAGTTCCGGTCGGAGTCGCTCGGAACTTCCGGTCCGAGTCGCTCGGAACACCTGGTTTGAGTCGATCAGACCGAGGTACCCGCGCCCGGTGCACGACAGGAAGGAGCACGCCGTGACCGAACACCGGCTGGAGGGTCCCGGCGAGCAGGGGGACCCCGTACCGAGGGACATGCCCGACCAGCAGGCGAACGAGGGCGAGGACCCGTGGGAGGTGGCCCCGACGCGCGCCACCGACGACGAGCGGGACGAGGACGCGGCCGGCGAGGCCACCGACGTGCCCGACACGGACGAGGCCGGTACCGGCCGCCAGGGCGCACCGCAGTCGGGTGCCGTCAACCCCGAGCAGCCCGTACCCGACGAGCCGTCCGGCTGACCCCCGGCCCTTCGTTCCAGGGCGTCCCTGAGACTCGGCGCCTCCCCGGTGGGACCCGGGGAG
>NZ_JBHVDX010000491.1:0-1516 GCF_042802555.1 Streptomyces sp. NPDC057474
CTAGATGATCTATTCCAAGGGGTCAGTGATCGTAGGCGATCAGTGAGCGTAGGACGGTTTGTCCGGTCGCGTCGTTGTGCCAGATCGCGGCGGTCAGCGCGAGGATGCGTTGCATGACGCGGGCTATGACACCTCCGGGTGTGCGCCCTCGGTGCCGTTCGAGGTCAAGCTGTCCCTTGAAGGTTTCGTTGATCGATTCGATGACCTGCCGCAGCGGCTTGAACAGGGCGGCGCCAGGCCGTTCCCGTTCACCTTTACGGGCAGGCCGCAGCAACTGGACTCCATGCTCGGACAGTTCGCGTTCGAAACCGCGGCCGAAGTAGTTCTTGTCGCCGATGAGAGTCTGTCGGGGGCGCTCTCGCAGAAGCTCGCATTCGGCGGCCAGGAGGTCGAGGAGGGTCTCGCGTTCGTCGGCCTTGGCCCCGGTGAGGGCGAAGGCGATGGGCAGGCCCTGCAGGGTGCACACCAGGTGCAGGCGCAGGCCCCAGAAAAAGCGGCTGTGGCTGGCGCAGTAGCCGTATTCGGCCCAGCCTGCCAGGTCGGAGCGTTTGACGGTCTCGCGGGAGCGGCCGCATTCCACCGGGGTGGAGTCCACGACCCATACGTCGTCGCTCCACACCGAGGTGGTGGTGGCCAGGATCCGGTTGACGCTTCGCATCAGACCGGCGGCCTTGCGCAACCGCTTGTTGTAGCCGGGCTGGTGGGGCAGGTAGGGGAAGAGGTGGCGCAGGTGGGCACGGGCATGGCGGAGCCATTTGGCCTCGGAGGTGTAGCCGAGTATGGCCTGCATCGTGGCAAGGGTGACCAGTTCGGCATCGCTCAGGCGGGGCGTAATGCCGACCGGCGGGCGCCACGGCGCCAGCCCAGGATGCTCCTTCAGGATGTCGTCGGTCGTCGCATAGAGTGCTGTCGCGAGGGTGTCCACGTCGTTCGTCACAAAACGATCTTGGACACCCTCGTTCTCGTCTCCGCGGGCACCCCTTGGACCACACCACCAGGAGGAACCAGTGTCATATCCGCAACTGCTCACCCCCGAGGAGAGGCTCGCCGACGCGAAGAAGCAGCTGAGCCTCCCGCGTATCGTCGTGATCTGCGGCTCCACCCGCTTCATGACCGAGATGACCGAGGCCGATCTGCGGGAGACCAAAGCCGGAAAGATTGTCGTCAAACCGGGCTGTGACATGAAGTCGCCGCACGAACTTTGGCCCGATCCTGTCGAGGCCGAGGCGCTGAAGGTTCGACTCGACGATCTGCACCGGGCGAAGATCCGGCTTGCTGATGAGGTGCTCGTAGTCGGCGACTACATCGGAGACAGCACCCGAGCCGAAATCGCCTACGCCCGGTCGCTGGGCAAGCCCGTGCGGTTCACGCACCCCGAAGTCGACCCTGACGCCTGACCGCCCGCTGCCACCTCGACAACCAGGGCCGGCAGCCTGCCGCCTGACCGTCTCGCGGTGGCTTCGGCCGCCGCCCACCCCACACCCTCCGCAGGCATCCCTTGGAATTGATCATCTAG
>NZ_JBHVDX010000492.1:0-1492 GCF_042802555.1 Streptomyces sp. NPDC057474
GGGGCTTCTCGCGCAGTTCCCCGCGCCCCTGAAAAGCAGGGGCTGCGCCCCGTGCCTTTCGGTCCGCAGGGGCCGTGTCTTTTCAGGGGCGCGGCGAACTGCGCGGCCAGCCACGACGCACCCGCGCCCGCCCGACACCCCCTGTCCGAGCTCTCACGCGGCAGCGCTACGCGGAGCGGCGGAACCCGATCGTCGGGACGGCCCGGCGCAGCGGCCAGGGGCTGACGTGGTCCTTCGGGAGGAGGTCCGCCAGGAAGGCGTACCGGCGCAGGGCCGCGGGGTCCTGGCCGTCCAGGGACTGCACCCGACGCCACCAGGCGGCAAGCTCCGACCAGCCGGGGGCGGACAACGACCCCCCGAACTCCTGGACCGACAGCGCGGCCGTCAGGCCCGCGAAGGCCAGCCGGTCCGCCAGGGGCCAGTCCGCCAGGGTTCCGGTGACGAAGCCGGCGACGAACACGTCACCCGCGCCCGTGGGGTCCATGGCCTCCACCGCGATGGCCGGCACCTCCGCCGTCTCGCCGGTCCGGCCGTCCACGGCGTACGCGCCCTCCGCGCCCAGCGTCACCACGGCCACCGGGACATGGTCGGTGAGGGCGCGGGCGGCGGCCCGGGGGCACTCGGCGCCGGTGTACCGCATCGCCTCCTGGGCGTTGGGCAGGAACGCCTCGCAGTGGGCGAGATCGGCGAGGCCCGCCAGGTCCCAGGCGCCGGTCTCGTCCCAGCCGACGTCCGCGAAGATCCGGGTGCCCTCGCTCGCGGCCCGCGCGATCCAGGGGGCGCGCACGCCGGGCGTGAGGGCGGCGACGGCGGCGCGCGCGTGGGGCGGGCACTCCGGCTCGGACTGCTCCGGGGGCGCCGCGTGGCCGTGGGAGACCATCGTGCGCTCGCCCTCGTACGCCATGGAGACGGTGACCGGGGAGTGCCAGCCGAGGACCGTGCGGGAGGTGGAGAGGTCGATGCCCTCGCCCTGCTCCAGAGCGTCCCAGCAGTACTCCCCGTAGTGGTCGTCGCCGAAGGCCGCCGCGAGGGAGGTTTTCAGGCCCAGCCGGGCCAGCGCCGTGGCCATGTTGGCCACCCCGCCGGGGCTCGACCCCATCCCGCGTGCCCAGGACTCGGTCCCGCGCACCGGGGCGGAGTCGAGCCCGGTGAAGATGATGTCGAGGAAGACGGTGCCGGTCAGATAGACGTCCCAGGGCGGGTCATCCGGTGCTCTCAGGGCCCTCAACGGGTCGACCTGGGGCCGGTGCGGTCGATCTCCCTCGAACGCGGTCACGATGTGCTCCCTGGCGTGGTGCGGATCCAGCCAGTCTGCACCAAACGCGCCGCGAGGGGGCGCCGGTCACGCTGGAGCGGGGCCTCGGTGCGTCGTCCCACCGGGGGTTTCGCCGCCGTGCGCCTTCCAGCCCGGGTGGGGAGGGGTTTGGCGGGTGCGGGTGCGTGGGGTTGTTCGCGCAGTTCCCCGCGCCCCCTTGCTTTCAGGGGCGCGGGG
>NZ_JBHVDX010000493.1:0-1491 GCF_042802555.1 Streptomyces sp. NPDC057474
GCGGGGCACCGTCCTCGTCACCGGCGGCACCGGCGCCCTCGGCGGCCACGTCGCCCGCTGGCTCGCCCGCACCGGCGCCGCACACCTCCTCCTCGTCAGCCGTTCGGGTCCCGGCGCCGAAGGCGCCGCCGCTCTGCTCGCCGACCTGACCGCCGCCGGGGCCCACGCCGACATCGTCGCCTGTGACGTCGCCGACTCCGCCGACCTCGCCGCCCTCCTCGCGTCCATCCCCGAGGAACGACCCCTCACCGCCGTCTTCCACACCGCCGCGGTCCTCGACGACGGCGTCATCGGCTCCCTCACCCCCGAGCGCCTCGCCGAGGTCCTGCGGGTCAAGGTGGGCGGCGCACTCAACCTCGACGCCGCCACCGCGCACCTCGACCTGAGCGCGTTCGTCCTGTTCTCCTCCTCCTCGGGAGTCTTCGGCAGCCCCGGCCACGGCAACTACGCCCCCGGCAACGCCTACCTCGACGCCCTCGCCGAGGACCGCCGACTGCGCGGCCTGCCCGCCACCGCCGTCGCCTGGAGCGGCTGGGCCGACGGCGGCATGGCCTCCGGCGCCGTCGGCGAACGCCTCCAGCGCCACGGCGTACGCCTGATGGACCCCGCCGTCGCCGTCACCGCTCTGCGGGACGTCCTCGACCAGGACGACACCGCGCTCGTGGTCACCGACATCGACTGGGAGGTGTTCGGCGCCGAACTCGACAAGGGCCGCCCGCGCCGCCTCTACGCCGGGCTCCCCGACATCGAGCGGTTGCGCGCCCGGCGCCCCGCCCCCGCCCCGAGCACCTCCGACGGCGGCAACGAACTCCTCACCCGGCTCGCCGAGCTCGCCGACTCCGACCGCCGCCACGCCCTGCTCGAACTGGTCCGGGCGCACATCGCGTACATCCTCAACCACCCCAGCCCCGACGACGTCGAACCCGCCCGCGCCTTCCGCGAGCTCGGCTTCGACTCCCTCACCGCCGTCGAACTGCGCAACACCCTCGGCGAGGCGACCGGCATGCGGCTGCCGAGCACCCTCGTCTACGACTATCCCACCCCCGCCGCGCTCGCCGAGCACCTCGGCGAGCTGCTCGCCCCGGCCGCGCCGGCCGTATCCGGTGGCGCCGTCGCCGTGGCGCGCCGCGAGGCCGCCGAGGACCCCGTCGTGATCGTCGGGATGGCCTGCCGCTTCCCCGGCGACGCCGACACCCCCGAGCGGTTCTGGCGGCTCCTGGCCGGCGGCACCGACGCGATGGGCCCCTTCCCGCAGGACCGCGACTGGGATCTGGACGCCCTGTACGACCCCGAGCCCGGCAAGGCCGGCCGTACCTCCACCCTCATCGGCGGATTCCTCGACGGCTTCGCCGACTTCGACCCGGGCGTCTTCACCATCTCGCCGCGCGAGGCACTGGCCATGGACCCGCAGCAGCGTCTGCTGCTGGAGATGGCCTGGGAGACGTTCGAGCGGGCGGGCATCGACCCGCGTTCGCTGCGCGGCAGCCGCAC
>NZ_JBHVDX010000494.1:0-1466 GCF_042802555.1 Streptomyces sp. NPDC057474
CGCACCCGAACCAGCCACTTCGCAGCACTTCGCCCCGCCGAGCTCATGCTCAACGGGGCGAAGCAGGACCAGCCCCCGAATTAACCAACAGCGTCGTTCAGCTCCCCGGGGGCCTTCGCTCGTCCTCCCGTGCGAACACCTGCAGCAGCCACGACGAGAACGACCCCGTCACCGCCCCGAGCAGCGCGAGACCGCACGCCATCAGGCCCACGGCGATCAATCGCCCCATCGGGGTCACGGGCGTGACGTCTCCGTACCCCACCGTCGCGAGCGTGGCGCAGGTCCACCACACGGAGTCCCCGAAGGTCAGGATCGTCGCGTCGGGTGCCGCGTGTTCCTGCTGGTAGACGGCGAGGGCGCCGGTGAAGCCGAGCAGGGTCGCCGACAGGCCCGCGTAGACGGCCACGCGCGCGTGCAGCGAGAGCCGGGGCCGGTCGTGGTGACGCTGCACGGTGTCGTGGATCTGCACAACGCGCAGGGGCCGCAGCAGCGGCAGTACCAGCACGAGGGTGTCGAGCCAGTGGACGCGGACGAATCTCGGCCCCAGCCCGCTCAGCCGCCAGCGCACCGCATAGTCGAGGGCGAAGACCGCCCAGGTCAGCAGGGTCACCGTGAGACAGAGGTCGAGCCAGCCCCGGGGGAGGCTGTGGGCGAGCACCCGTACTGCGTAGGAGGCGAGGAAGAGGGCCGAGGCCCCGGCGAGGACGCGTCCAATGCGCCGCTCCCAACGGAGCGCGGGGCTGTCGTGGTCCATCGCCTCAGCTTGGCCCCGCCCGTCCCGCCCCGGTACCCGGCGACACGCCGCGAACGGGCGAAGCCATATCATGCACTGCATGACGAGTGAGCCGGAGCAGCAGATCGGAGTGGGAACGCAGGACGCGTTCCAGCGCCTGTGGACGCCCCATCGGATGGCGTACATCCAGGGTGAGAACAAGCCGACCGGCCCCGGTGCCGACGACGGCTGTCCGTTCTGCTCGATCCCGGCCAAATCGGATGAGGACGGCCTGATCATCAGGCGCGGGGAGCATGTGTACGCGGTGCTCAACCTCTACCCGTACAACGGCGGCCACCTCATGGTCGTGCCCTACCGGCACGTCGCCGACTACACGGATCTCACCGAACCGGAGACCACCGAGCTGGCCGAGCTGACCAAGCAGTCCATGACCGCCCTGCGCACCGCCTCCGGTGCCCACGGCTTCAACATCGGCATGAACCAGGGCACGGTGGCGGGGGCCGGCATCGCGGCGCACCTTCATCAACACATCGTGCCCAGGTGGGGCGGCGACACCAACTTCATGCCGGTGGTCGGCCACACGAGGATTTTGCCTCAACTACTGGCCGATACGCGGAAGATGCTGGCTGACGCCTGGCCGACGGTGTAACTGCCGGGCGGGTGCTGGTTCGTCTGCGGGTGCGTGGGGCTTCTCGCGCGGTTCCCCGCGCCCCTGAAAGGCACGGCCCTGCGG
>NZ_JBHVDX010000495.1:0-1431 GCF_042802555.1 Streptomyces sp. NPDC057474
CTAGTACTCCAGCTGTAGATCGTGATCTTCATGTCTGGGATGCGGCTTGTCGCCGGTAGTGACTGGTGCGTGATCGTGCCTGGTGGCGGCGGCGCCAGTCGGACCAGGCAAGCCGGTGGGCCGCATCGCGGACGGGCCGGACGACGAGCGCGATGAACAGGCGGCAGATCTCGTTGCAGGACAGCGGGATCAGGTCGTCCGGCGTGGGTCGGTGTGCGTGTTCGTCGGCGCGGACGACGGCGAGGAAGGCGTGGGCCAGCATCGCGAGGGTGACCCAGCGGGCCCACGAGGGGTAGCGGCGGACCTGGTGCTCATCCAGCCCGGCCAGCCCCTTCTCGCTCTGGAAGGTCTCCTCCACCCGCCATCTGGAACCTGCGACCTTGACCAGGGTGGCCAGGGATGCCGGCGTGGTGGAGTGGCAGCGGTAGTAGGCGAGTTCACCGGTGCTGCGGTTGCGGCGGATCAGCAGCTGGTTGCGGCCCGGTGTCGCTTCGGCGAGGTCGATGACGGCCCAGTCGTAGAACCGCTGCCCCTTCGCGCCGTGCCCGGCCGAGAGCTTCTGCCAGGCCCGCTTCGGCACCTTCCGCGCCAGGGTATCGGCGCGGAACGTGCCTGCGCCGGTGGGTACTTCGGCCGAGCAGGCCACCGCGAGCACATAGCCGATGCCGCGTTTCTCCAAGGCCGTCCGCAGTTTCGGGTTGCCGCCGTAGACCTCGTCCCCGGTGACCCAGCCGACGCGGTGTCCGGCGTCCAGGAACCGTTCGATCATCACTCGGGCCAGTTCCGGCTTGGTCGCGAAGACGGTGTCCTCGCCGAGCCCCGCCGCCCGGCAGCGGTCCGGATCGCACGTCCACGAACGAGGGATGTACAGCTCCCGGTCCACCGCCGCGTGCCCGCGCTCGCCGGCGTAGACGAGGTAGACCGCAACCTGCGAGTTCTCGATCCGCCCGGCAGTGCCGGTGTACTGGCGCTGAACCCCGACGGTGTGGGTGCCCTTCTTCACGTCGCCGGTCTCGTCGACGACCAGCACCGCGGCCTCGTCGTGGAGGTGCTCGACGACATACTCACGCACGTCATCGCGGACGGCATCGGCGTTCCAGGACGCCCGGGACAGCAGGTGCTGCATGCCGTGCGGGGCGGCTTCCCCGGCCCATTCGGCGATCGTCCAGCAGTTTTTGCGCGGCAGGTCCGACAGCAGAGCCAGCACCAACCGCCCAGCCCGCAGCCGTGGTTCGGCCCGGGCGAACCGGCTCGCAATCCGGCCCATGGCCACCTCGAACGCCTCCCGCCAACGCGCGGGATCTATGCTGTGACCTGCGGCCACCGTCTCATCGTCAGTCCACACAACTCACGATGATCAACGGTGGCCGCACCCGTCTCCGCACCGGCCCCGACCAGCAAGATCACGATCTACAGCTGGAGTACTAGGCG
>NZ_JBHVDX010000496.1:0-1409 GCF_042802555.1 Streptomyces sp. NPDC057474
CCCGCAATGGAAGAAAACACTACAAACGCATCCAGATCCCAGCCCCGCGTCAACTCGTCCAGATACACCGCACCCCACCCCTTCGCCCCCAACACCGCGGCCAGATGGGCGTTGTCGATCTCGTCGAGGGGCTTGTGGTCCGGGACACCGGCCACGTGGAAGACGGCGTCGACACGGTGCCGGGAGAGGAGCGCGGCGACCGATGCCCGGTCGGCCATGTCGCAGGCCTCGACACTCACTCGATGCGCTCCCAACTCCCGTAGTTCCGACGTGAGTTCGGCGGCTCCGGGAGCCTCGGGTCCCCGACGGCCGGTGAGAACCAGTTCGCTCGCGCCGTTTCGGGCGAGCCAGCGTGCCACGTGGGCGCCGAGGGCTCCCGTGCCCCCGGTGACCAGGACTCGTCCGGAGGGCTTCCAGCCCTGACCGGTGATCTGTGGGGCCGGATCCTGTCGCAGACGCCGGGCGAAGGCACGGTCGTCGCGCAACGCGAGCTGGTCCTCCGCCGCGGAGGCCAGTGCCGCCGCGACCAGGCCCGCCACGTCCCGGTCCGGGTTCCGCTGCAGGTCGATCAGACCGCCCCAGCGGTCGGGGTGCTCCAGCGCCGTCACCCGTCCGAGCCCCCAGACGGCGGCCTGCTCGGGATACGGGGAGCCGTCGTCGTCGTGGTCCTGTGCGACTGCTCCACGGGTGATCCACCACACGGGCCCGCCGATCTCGGCGTCGCCCAGTGCCTGTGTGGCGATGAGCGCCTGCGCGACGGTGTCGGGCAGGACGACCACTCCGGCGACGTCCACCCCTGGGAGAGCGACGCGGATGGCTCGGGCGAGCTCCACCCGGTCGTGCTGCTCGGGGACGGGCAGGACCAGGGCGTCGGGCAGGGCTGCGGTGACGGTGTCGAGCCGTGTCGAGCCACCGGCCGGGTGCAGCACGAGCCACCGCCCGGCAGGTACAGCTCCGGGAGCAGGGGACACCGCCTCCCAGCCGACGCGATACCGCCAGCCGTCGACCTCGGCCCGCACCGTCCGTTCCCGACGCCGGACGGAAAGCCCTGACAGGACGTCCTGGACGACGTCTTCACTGATGTCCAGCGCGTTCGCCAGCTCGCGCGCCTCTTCCGGTTCCGTCGGCTCCCAGGATGCGAAGTTTTGCGCACTACGCTTCGTCTGTGGCCAGAACCGCTCGCGTTGGAAGGCATATGTGGGCAGGTCGACTTCGACCATGGGGCGCGCGCCGATCATGGCGGCCCAGTCGACGGGGACGCCCACCGTGAACCCGGCGGCGACACAGCTGACGACAGAGTCCACTTCGTCGCGGTCCTTGCGGAGCAGCGGGACGAAGAGCACATCGTCGGTGTCGTCCGGTACACAGTCCCGCGCGAGGGCGGTGAGGGTGCCGTCGGGGCCGATCTC
>NZ_JBHVDX010000497.1:0-1335 GCF_042802555.1 Streptomyces sp. NPDC057474
CCCGCAATGGAAGAAAACACTACAAACGCATCCAGATCCCAGCCCCGCGTCAACTCGTCCAGATACACCGCACCCCACCCCTTCGCCCCCAACACGCGATCCACATGGTCGGGGGTCATGGTGTCGATCGGTTCGACGTCGAGAATGCCGGCCGCGTGCGCGATCCCGTCGACAGGGTGCGCGTCGAGCAGTGCGGCGACCTGGAGCCTGTCGGCGACGTCGCACGCGACGACCTCCACCCGCTCCGCGCCCACCGCCCGTAGCCGGGCGACCGTGTCGGCCACACCGGGGGCGTCCGGGCCGCTCCGGCTCGTCAGCACGAGCTGCGTTGTCCCGCGCCCGGCGAACCACTCGGCGACGCGTACCCCGAGCGCACCGGTGCCACCGGTGACCAGGAGCCGCTGCGGGATCCTGCGGTCCGTGTCCCGGGTGGCGGTCGCAGCCGAGGCGGGCAACGGAGCCTGGCGGAGACGGCGGGCGTACGTCGCCGCACCGCGCACAGACACCTGGTCCTCGCCCGCGTGGGACAACACCGAAGCCAGGGAGCCGAGTTCATCCGGAGCCGGATGCGGCGGCACATCGACCAGACCGCCCCAGCGGTCGGGGCACTCCAGCGCCGCCACCCGGCCGAACCCCCAGACGGCGGCCTGCGCCGGTTCGTCGGGCGCATGGCCGGGCCCGAACCCCGCATGCGTGACGACCCACAGCGGTGCGGCTGCCCCGGCGTCGCCGAGCGCCTGAACCAGCGCCATCATGTTCTCCACAGCGCGGCCCGCCTCTGACGCGGGCCGGCCGTCCCCAAGCGAGGGCAGGGACAGGCAGGAGAGCACGCCGGCCGGCTCCTCACCTTCGACGGCCTGCTCCAGGAGACGGGCGAGCCCCTTGCGGTCCAAAGCGTCGCAGGTCAGCCGCTCCAGCCCCGGAATGAACTGTTCAAGCCCCGCGAGCGGCACGTCATCGGGCATCTGTAGGAGCAACCACCGTCCGGTGACGGGCTTTTCGTCCGGCACAACCACCGGTTCCCAGTCGACGCGATAACACCAGCCCTCGACCTCGGCGCGTTCCAGCTGCTCGCGACGCAATGCCGTCAGCGCAGGAAGAACAGCGTTCAGCGCCTCCTGCGAAACCCCGAGAGTGTCCGCCAGCTCCGGCGCTCCCTCCTCGACGACCGCCCAGAAGGAGGCATCGCCCTCGGAGACCGACGGGTACGCTGACGCCGCACTCTGCGCGGTGACCGTTGGCCAGTAGCGTTGGCGTTGGAACGGGTAGGTGGGCAGGTCCACCGCCGGGGCACCCTCGCCGCTGCCGAGCAGGACACTCCAGTCGACCTCTCCA
>NZ_JBHVDX010000498.1:0-1294 GCF_042802555.1 Streptomyces sp. NPDC057474
CCCCGGGTCCTGCGAGACGGCCAGGTCGCCGAGGCTGACCATGCCCACCGGCTCCCCGTCCTCCAGGACGGGGAGCCGGCGTATCGCGTGGTCGCGCATCAGCTCCACGGCGGCGGACACCGCGTCGTCCGGGCCGATCACGACCGGGTTCGGGGTGCAGACGGCCTGGGCGCTCACCGTCAGCGGGTCCGCGCCGTCGGCGACGGCGCGCAGCGTGATGTCCCGGTCCGTCAGGACCCCGATGACGTGCCCGTCCGTCGCGACGAGGACGTCCCCGATGTCCTGGGCACGCATCAGCTGCGCCGCCTCGACGAGCGAGGCGTCCGGGCGGACCGCCACCACACCTGGCGTCATGACTTCCCTCACGAACTCGGCCATGGCTCTCCGGGCCTTTCGTCGCTCCGCCCCGACTGCGGGGGCACGTCACATCGGCGTGCCGTTGCCCGCAGTACCCGCGAGCAGGGTGCCTATGTGTCCCGGTCGTGTGCGGATTCCGTGCCGTCCGCCGGGGACCGCCCGGCATCGTCCCCGGTCTCGTCCTGGGCGTGGACAACGCCCTCCGCGAGCCGGTGCACCGAGTCGTAGCGCGCCTTCCGCGGCAGCCGCTCCAAGGGCTCCACGAGCGCGTCCGGGGCGTGCCGGCCCCGCAGGACACGGATCAGCTCGGCGGGGCCCGCCGGGAAGGACGTACGGCCCAGGACCCGGGCCAGCTCCAGCCGCAGGGCCTCCACCCGGGCGGGATCACGGCTGGGCGTCACCGGCCCGTACGCCACCTCCGGGTCGTCCTCGGCGTACGGCTCCGGGTCCTGCCACTCCTCCGTCCGCGTGGGATGCCCCGAACGGAGCAACCCCTGCAGTTCGTGCTTCATCTCGTCGTCGCGGTGGGCGCTCAGCCGGTCGCTGCCTCGCTGCATGGCTCCCCTCCAGATGGGTTGTTCGTGGCCCCCGCGTACCCGAACACCCGGTGCCGACACGGGCGTCGTGCGACGGATGCGGCGGGGCCGGTCCCGGCTGTCCGCCGGGTCCCGGGGCCGTTCCGCTTCCCGCCCGGGTTTGCCCGTCCGCCCAGGGGAGACCCGGCGAGGCACCCCCCACCGCATATTCCCCGGGGAAGGACCGGACTCATGGCGGCTGTCGCTGTGATCATTCCGCTGCTGATGCTCGGCGTCGTGCTGGCGCTGGGCCGCTACGAGGAGATGGTGCTGCCACCCGTCGAGCAGACCGACCGGCCCGAACAGGCCGTGCCGATCCGCTGAACGAGTGATGACGGAGCCGACGCCCGGTGTCCAGGGAC
>NZ_JBHVDX010000499.1:0-1296 GCF_042802555.1 Streptomyces sp. NPDC057474
TTGAAGTTTCCCCGTGATGCTGGACACTCGATGCTTACGCCGTGAGGGCGTGTCCTTGTTCGTGTCGCTGTCTGATCTCCAGCGGGGTGAGGTAGCCCCAGCCCGGATGTTTCCGCAGTCGCCGCCGGTTGTAGAAAATCTCGATGAAGGCGAAGATCTCCGCTCGGGCACTCGGCCGGTCCGGCCAGCAGCGGGTGCCGATCTCTTCCTTCAAAAGCGCGAAGAACGACTCGGCGACGGCGTTGTCGAAACACGACCCCGTGCGGCCCATGCTCTGCCGCAGCCCCAACCGGCTTGTCTCACGCCGGAGTTCGTCTGAGGTGTATTCGCTGCCGCGGTCCGAATGCACGATGCAGCCGGGCTGGAGCCGGCCACGTCCGGCAGCCATGCCCAGCGCGTCCACGACCAAGGATGCGCGGTGGTGGTCAGCCATCGAGTAGCCGACGATCTCGCGGGTTGCGAGGTCCAGCCAGGTCGCCAGATACAACCAGCCCTCATCGGTGGGGATGTAGGTGATGTCGCCGACGAGCTTCATCCCCGGCGCCGGTGCGGTGAAGTCGCGGGCGATCAGGTCCGGGGCGGGCACCGCCCTTTTGGCCGGGCGGGTCAGGCCCTTTCGCCTGCGCCGTGTGACGCCGCTGATGCCGCGTTCACGCATGACACGCTCGATCCGTTTGCGGTTCACGCGGTGCCCGAGCCGGCGCAGTCCGGCGTGGATGCGCGGCACTCCGTAGGCACCGCGGGAGGCGAGGTGCAGCACGGTGATCTCGTGCGCCAGGACATCGTCCGCGGCCTGCTTCGCCCGCCTGGTCTTCTCACCGGCCAGCCATGCGTAGAAGGAGGAGCGGGCCACCTTCAGCAGCCGGCACAGCAGAGCAACATGGTGGGTGGTCTTCTCCGCCTCGATGAACGCGTACACCTCGCTCATCGATCGCTCTCCTTCGCGAAGAAGACCGCCGCTTTTCGCAGCACCTCGATCGTCTCCGCCTGCTCGGCGGCCAGCCTCCGCAGCCGGCGCAGCTCTTCACGCTCGGCCGTCGTCAGCTCTCCCGGCGCCCCCTGCCCGCGGTCGATCTCATCCTGCTTGACCCAGTTCCGCAGGCCCTCGGCGCTGACCCCGAGCTGCCGGGCCACCTCGGTGACGGTCTTCCCGGAAGAACGCACGAGAGCGACTGCGTCCCGTTTGAACTCCTCCGTGTACCGCCTGCTGCGGTTGCTCTTACTTCCCACCTGGCACTACTTCCTCTGGAACTCACGTCCCAGTCTCCAGGTGTCCACGATCAAGGGGAAGGTTCA
>NZ_JBHVDX010000500.1:0-1253 GCF_042802555.1 Streptomyces sp. NPDC057474
ACGTCCGCGACGGCCTTGAGGTGGCTGAACGTCTCGAGGGAGTACCGGCCGTGGTAGCGGCCCATGCCGCTTTCGCCGACGCCGCCGAAAGGCAGGCCGGGCATGAGCAGCTGCATCACCGGCTGGCCCCAGGCGACGCCGCCGGAGGACGTCTCGTTCACGAGGCGCGACTTGGTGGCCTCGGAGGTGGTGAAGGCGTAGAGCGCGAGGGGCTTTTCGCGTTCGTTGATGAAGGCGATGGCGGCGTCGAGGTCGGCGACTTCGACGACGGCGAGGATCGGACCGAAGATCTCCTCCTGCATGACCGGCGATGCGGGGTCGACATCGGTGAGCACGGTCGGGGCGATGTACAGGTCGTCGCGGTCGTGCTGGCCTCCCACCGCCGCCCGGCCGGAGTCCAGCAGACGGGTGAGCCGGTCGAAGTGCCGCTCGTTGATGATCCGGCCGAAGTCGGCTGAGGTCTGCGGGGTGGAGCCGAACTGGGCGTCGACCGCCGCGCGCAGGGCGGGAACCAGTGCGGCGGCGGTGGCAGGATCGGCCAGAACGTAGTCGGGGGCTATGCACTGCTGCCCCGCGTTGCCGAACTTGGCGCCGACCAGCCGCTTCGCGGTCTCGTCCACGTCGGCGTCGGGCGCCACGAAGACCGGCGACTTGCCCCCGAGTTCGAGCGTGACCGGGGTGAGGTTCTTGGCTGCCGCGGCCATGACGATCCGGCCGACCGCGCCATTGCCCGTGTAGAAGATCTGGTCGAAACGCTGCGCCAGCAGGGCCGTGGTCTCCTCGGCGCCCCCCTCGACCACGGTGAGCACGTCGGCGTCGAAGTACTCTCGCAGGAGCCGTGAAGCGACCGCCGAGGTGTGCACCGACATCTCGCTCGGCTTGGCCACCACGGTGTTCCCGGCGGCCAGCGCACCGATGATGGGGTCGATGAGAAGGTGCAGCGGGAAATTCCACGGAGCGATCACCAGGACGACCCCGAGCGGGTCGTACGTGGTGTAGGCCGTTGTCGTGGGACCGAAGTGGGCGGGAACCTCCACCGGGCGAGGCTGAAGCCAGCTTTCGAGATTCGCCAGTGCCTCGTCGATGTCGGCGACGGTGAAGTCGATCTCCTGCATCTTCGCCTCGGCGGCGTTCTTCCTCAGGTCCGCCCAGAGGGCTTCGATCAGCTCCTGCTCGTTCTCGACCAGCAGCGCCCGCAGCCGCTGCAACTGGTTGACGCGCCAGTCCAGTCCGCGGGTGACGCCGGTGTTGAA
>NZ_JBHVDX010000501.1:0-1252 GCF_042802555.1 Streptomyces sp. NPDC057474
GGTTTCTCCTGTTTCCGCCGGCCCATCGCCGTGCCCCGTCCGCTCGCCCGCGGACGGGTCGGTCAGTCGTCACCCCTGACGATGTGCGAGTCCGCCCCGGCCTCCGCCGTACAGAGGACGCCCCTGCCCGTGAGGGCGGGAAGGCACATGCGCACACCCTTCCCGCGCCGACGGCGGGCCTTGGCCCAGCCGCTCTCGCGGACGACGAGCTTCTCGACGGTGTGCGTGGTCACGACGTCTCATCTTCTTTCCGAACCCGAACCGCTTCTTCCCGCTTCTTCGTGTGCACCCACCGGGTGCCCAGCGGCCGAGAGCCCAAACGGCGGTGACAGGCGGGCCACCCCAGCAGCCGCAGCACGGCCTCCTCGACGGGCCCCTGCGTGGCGGGCCGGCCGAAGGCGGCGTCCCGGTCGGCCTCCGTCGACCCCTCAGGGCAGGGGGGTGCCGGACGTCGGACAGGGATGCCTGAGCCACGCGGGTACCGCGTCACCGCCCGCTCGGTCACCTCCGACGCTGTGAATGACTTCGTGACTGAGCTCGTGAGCGTGCGAGGTCGATGCGCCGCGCGAGTGCGTCGGTTTCGGAGGTGTGGGGAGGCGGGGCGGGGGGACTTGATGTGCAGGTCGGGTTCGGCGGCGTTCCCCTGGGGGCCGGTCCGGCCAGGCTTCTCTGGTTCTGACAACGTGCCGGAGGAGCCGTCCCTCGACATCGGCGCCTAAGGAGCCGTCCCCACGAAACCATCAGAGGCCGCCCTGCTCGCAGACCCGGTGGGCGACCTCACGGAGCTTGATGTTGTTCTCCTGCGAGTAACGGCGCAGCACGTCGAACGCCTCCCCCTCGGTGAGGTGGTGGCTGCCCATGAGGATGCCCATGGCCTCGCCGATCGCATGGCGGGTGGCGACGGCCTGCTCCATCTGGGCGTGGGTGCGGGCGCTGGAGAAAGCGACTGCGGCGTGGGAGGCCAGCAACCAGCCGGCCAGCTCGCTGACCTCGTTGAACGCGCCGGGCGCGCGGGAGTAGAGGTTCAGGGCGCCGAGGTCCTCGTCCTCGGTGAACAGCAGGAAGCCCATCATGCTGCCCACACCGAGACGGCGGGCCCGCGGGGCGTAGGCGGGCCAGCGCGGCTCCTCGCCGGAGAAGTCGGGGATGCGGAAGACCCGCTCTCCCACCGAGCTGCGGGCGGCGTCGAAGCACGGCCCCTCCCGCAGCCGTTCCTGCAGCCGGTCGCTGTCGACGACCAGCTGGTCGGTGG
>NZ_JBHVDX010000502.1:0-1243 GCF_042802555.1 Streptomyces sp. NPDC057474
GCTTTTAGGGGCGCGGGGAACTGCGCGAACAACCCCACCCGCCCGCCCGCGCCCGAAGAACTCACCGAGGGGGACGGGTCGGTAGGGGCCGCGGGGGGGCGCTACGCGTTGGTGGCCGCGACCCACCGCTCAAGAACCCGCCGCGCCGACCCCGAGTCGATCGACTCCGCCGCCCGCTCCATCCCGGCCCGCAACTGCTCCGCCAGCGACCCGGACGGCGGCTCAAGTGCCACCAACGCCGCCGCCGAGTTCAACAGCACAGCGTCCCGCACCGGCCCCGTCTCCCCACCCAGCAACCGCCGCGCGACATCCGCGTTGAACGAGGCGTCAGCCCCCCGCAACGCCTCCACCGGCACCAGCTCCAGCCCCACATCGCGCGGATCGAAGGCCTCCTCGGTCACCTTGCCGTCCCGTACGACCCACACCCGCGACGTGGCCGTCGTCGTCAGCTCGTCGAGCCCGTCGTCGCCCCGGAAGACCAACGACGAGTTGCCGCGCTCGGCGAAGACGCCCGCCATGATGGGCGCCATCCGTGGATCGGCGACCCCGACCGCCTGGGCGCGCACCTTCGCCGGATTGGCCAGCGGCCCCAGCGCGTTGAAGACGGTCCGGATGCCCAGCTGCCCGCGCGCGGCGGCCACATGACGCAGCGCCGGATGGAACTTCACCGCGAAGCAGAAGGTGATCCCGGCCTCCTCGGCGACCTCGGCCACCCGCTTCGGCGTCAGCTCCAGATTGACGCCCAGCTTCTCCAGCACATCGGACGCGCCGGACGCCGACGACGCGGCCCGGTTGCCGTGCTTGACGACCTTCGCGCCCGTACCGGCGACGACGATCGACGACATCGTGGAGATGTTGACCGTCTTGGCGCCGTCCCCGCCCGTACCGACGATGTCGACGGTCTTCCCGGACACCTCGATCACATGGGCGTGCTCGTACAGCGCCTCGACGAGACCGGTGATCTCGTCGACGGTCTCCCCCTTGGCCCGCAGCGCCACCACGAACCCGGCGATCTGCGCGTCCGTCGCCTCGCCGCGCATGATCTGGTCCATGGCCCAGAACGTGGCGCCGACGTCCTGGTCGTGCCCGGACAGCAGCGCGTTCAGCACGGCGGGCCAGGAACGGCCCGCCGCGGTGTCGCCTCCAGCGGGGGTCACAGCGCTCATAGCCGCTCCTGGGTGTCATAGCCGCGAGCAGGGAATGCCGCGCGGACCGTGGAATCACTGATGCGCCCACCCTATCC
>NZ_JBHVDX010000503.1:0-1219 GCF_042802555.1 Streptomyces sp. NPDC057474
GGACCGAGGCGTACGCCGTACGAGCGGTACGTACGCGTCCGTTCCGCCGCTCGGGAACGTACGTACGAGAAAGTGAGCCAGATCCCGTGTCCGCAGTCAGCGATCGCCTCCCCACCTTCCCCTGGGACAAGCTGGAGCCGTACAAGGCGACGGCCGCCGCTCACCCCGGTGGCATCGTCGACCTCTCGGTCGGCACCCCGGTCGACCCGGTGCCCGAGCTGATCCAGAAAGCGCTGGTGGCCGCGGCGGACTCGCCGGGGTACCCCACCGTCTGGGGCACCGTCGAACTGCGCGACGCGATCACGGGCTGGCTGGAGCGCCGCCTCGGCGCCCGCGACGTCACCCACCACCACGTCCTGCCGATCGTCGGCTCCAAGGAACTGGTCGCCTGGCTCCCCACCCAGCTGGGCCTCGGCCCCGGCGACCGGGTCGCCTACCCGCGGCTCGCCTACCCGACGTACGAGGTCGGCGCCCGCCTCGCCCGCGCCGACCACGAGGTCTACGACGACCCGACGGCCCTGGACCCCGCCGGCCTCAAGCTCCTCTGGCTGAACTCCCCCTCCAACCCCACCGGCAAGGTCCTCTCCAAGGCCGAGCTGACCCGGATCGTCGCCTGGGCCCGCGAGCACGGCGTCCTGCTCTTCTCCGACGAGTGCTACCTGGAGCTCGGCTGGGACGCCGACCCGGTCTCGGTCCTCCACCCGGACGTGAACGGCGGTTCGTACGAGGGCATCGTCGCGGTCCACTCGCTCTCGAAGCGTTCGAACCTGGCGGGCTACCGCGCGGCCTTCCTCGCCGGCGACCCGGCCGTCCTCGGCCCCCTCCTCCAGATCCGCAAGCACGGCGGCATGATGACCGGGGCCCCCACCCAGGCCGCGGTGGTCGCAGCCCTCGGAGACGACCAGCACGTCCGGGAGCAACGCGCCCGCTACGCGGCCCGCCGCACGGCCCTCCGCGCAGCCCTCGTCTCCCACGGCTTCCGCATCGAACACAGCGAAGCCAGCCTCTACCTCTGGGCCACCCGAGGCGAATCCTGCTGGACCACCGTCGCTCACCTCGCCGACCTCGGCATCCTCGTAGCCCCCGGCGATTTCTACGGCACGGCAGGCGAGCACCACGTACGCGTGGCCTTCACGGCAACGGACGAGCGGGTGGCGGCGGCGGTGGAACGCCTGGTCCAGGCCTAGCCGGGGCCCAGCCGCACAAAAAAGCCGAAGGG
>NZ_JBHVDX010000504.1:0-1190 GCF_042802555.1 Streptomyces sp. NPDC057474
CCGCGGGACCCGTCGGCTTTTCCACGAGAGGCAGGAAGCCGGTGAAGGAACTCTTCGGCAAGCTCGTCGACGGCACCGAGATCCACCGCTGGTCGCTGGAGAACGGCGGCACCCGTCTGAAGGTCCTGTCGTACGGCGGGATCGTGCAGTCCCTGGAGATCCCGGACCGGGACGGCCGGTACGCCAACGTCTCGCTGGGGTTCGACAGCGTCGAGGACTACGTCGCCGGGTCGCCCTACTTCGGCGCGCTGATCGGCCGGTACGGCAACCGGATCGGGGCGGGCCGGTTCACGCTCGACGGCGAGGCGTACGAACTCTCCGTCAACGACGGAGCGAACAGCCTGCACGGCGGTACGGACGGCTTCGACAAGGCCGTGTGGGAGGTCGAACCGTTCACGGACGGCCCGGATGTGGGCCTGCGGCTGTCCCGTACGAGCGCCGACGGCGAGATGGGCTACCCCGGCACGCTGGACGTGAAGGTCACCTACACCCTCACCGAGCGGGGCGAGTGGCGTATCGACTACGAGGCGACCACGGACAGGGCCACCGTCGTCAACCTCACCAACCATGTGTACTGGAACCTCGCGGGCGAGGGCAGCGGCTCGGTCCACGACCACGAGCTGACGATCGCCGCCGCCCGCTACACCCCTGTCGGCTCCGGCCTGATCCCCACCGGCGAGCCGGCCGACGTCGCGGGCACCCCCTTCGACTTCCGGACGGGCAAGACGGTCGGCGAGGACGTCCGCGAGGCCGATCCGCAGCTGCTGCACGCCAAGGGTTTCGACCACAACTGGGTCCTGGACAAGGGCGGTACGGCCGAGCCGGAGTGGGCCGCGACACTGGTGGATCCGGTGTCCGGCCGTACGCTGACGATCTCGACGACCGAGCCGGGGCTGCAGTTCTACTCCGGGAACTTCCTGGACGGCACGCTCGTAGGAGCCTCCGGGAAGATCTACCGGCAAGGGGACGCGCTGTGTCTGGAGACCCAGCACTTCCCGGACTCGCCGAACAAGCCGTCGTACCCGTCGACGGTGCTGCGACCTGGGCAGACGTACCGCTCGACGACGGTCCACGTCTTCTCCTGACGGCCGTCCACCCGCTCTCCCGACGACCACCCTTCACAGGTGGTTCACAAGTTCCTGTCAAATTCTCAGCGGTTGAACAGAGTCACCCCAGGCTCCGTATGTAAG
>NZ_JBHVDX010000505.1:0-1186 GCF_042802555.1 Streptomyces sp. NPDC057474
TGATCTGGTTCGGAGATGCGTGAGCAGTAGCGGCAGATGCGGTCGAGGATCTGGTCGGCAGTCTTGGTCCATTTGAAGGGTCTGGCCTGGTCGTTCCAGACCTTGATCCAGTCCTCGAGTGCGGCTTTGAGGTCGTCGAGGGAGCAGAACACCCCACGTTCGAGGCAGCGTCGTTCCAGTTCGGCGAACCATCGCTCGACCTGGTTGATCCAGGATGAGTAGGTGGGGGTGAAGTGGAGGCGGAAGCGGGGGTGCGCGAGCAGCCACTTGTGCACCACGGGTGCCTTGTGGGCGGAGAGGTTGTCGCAGATCACGTGGACTGCCAGGCCGGGCTCGGTCTGGCGGTCGATCTCGTCGAGGAAGTCGCGGAAGTCGACGGCCCGGTGCTGCGCGGACAGCTTGGTGATCACTTTGCCCGTCGCGGTGTTCAGGGCGGCGAACAGGTCGACGGTGCCGTGCCGGACGTAGTCGAAGCTGCGCCGCTCGGGCACTCCGGGCAGCATCGGCAGCACCGGTGCGGTCCGTTCCAGGGCCTGGATCTGCGGCTTCTCGTCCACCGCGAACACCGTGGCGTTGGCCGGCGGGGCGAGGTAGAGGCCGACGACGTCGCGGATCTTGTCGATCAGGAGCGGGTCCGGGGAGATCTTGAAGGTCTCGGTCCGCCATGGCTGCAGGCCGAAGGCGTGCCAGATCCGCAGCACGCTCGCCGGGGAGATCCCCACGACCCTGGCCAGTTCCCGCTTCGACCAGTGCGTCGCCCCCTGGGGGGTCTCCTCCAGCGTGCGCACCACCACTTCCTCGACCTGGGCGTCGGTGATGGTGCGCGGCACCCCCGGGCGCGGCTCGTCGCTGAGCCCGTCCAGCCTGTTGCGCAGGAATCTTGTCCGCCACTTGGTCACCGTGCCCCGGTTGACGCCCAGTCGCGCGGCCACCGCGATATTGCTGCCGCCGTCCGCGCAGGCCAGCACGATCCGTGCCCGCAGAGCCAAGCCCTGCGCGGTCGCCCGGCGCCGGGCCCATCCCTGCAACGTCCGCCGCTCGGCATCGGATAACACCAGCGGCGCAAGCCTGCTGTCGCCCATCCCCACAGCAGACCGCAAACCACCAGCCCCGTCACCGCCCAAGCCACGATCCGAAACGGAACACGACTCAAGTGGCGACGGGAGAACTCAAAACCGGCTCACTA
>NZ_JBHVDX010000506.1:0-1178 GCF_042802555.1 Streptomyces sp. NPDC057474
GGATAGGCTCACTGTGAAGGGGCCGGTCGCAACTTCGTCTTGCGACCGGCCCCTTTTGCTGTGGCTCTGCTCAGTCCCCGCCTCTCAGCGCTGGTCGAGCACGTACACCGGTGCCCCGTCCTCCGTCGCGCCACGGGGGTGAATGCAGGCGTGCTTGCGCAGCATCCGGAGACATTCGTTGACGCGATGCACCGACAGCCCCGTACGGGCCGCGATCGCCTCCAGCGGCTGACGCAACTCGCCCTCCTCGACCAGCACCGGGGCGATCACCACGGCCAGCGTCCACACGTCCTCCGTCACCGACAAGCGCTTCCGCCAGTCGGCAAGTACGGACTCGGTGGTCGGGTGCGTAGGGAAATCGGGAACGGGAGCAGGCCGGTCGAGCGCGAGGGTGTCCAGCCGGTTCGCGATGCGTTCCATGGCCTGGGCGATGGTTTGTTGGGCGGCCAGTGTCGCTTTCTGCGTCTCCAGCATGGTCCGTTGCAGAGTCAGCGACTCGTGCTGTGCGACGGCGAGTTGTTCGTCCGCCTGAAGGTTGCGCTCTTCGAGCCGGACGATGGCCTCGGCGACCTGCTCGGGCATGGCGTACGCGAGGGGAGCACCTGGCTCGGCGGGCTGCACCTCGGCCTCCTCCAGCGTGTAGGAACCCTCCCGCTGGACTGTCTCGATCACCTCGGCGACCCACTGTTTGAAGGGCCCGCATTCAGGCTTGGTGCAGGCGCTGACGAGAAGGATCAGCCCCTGGAGATCGATGAGATTCAGGTCTCGACGCCACTCCCGACCTGCGGGAACGCTGAGACAGTGACCTCCAGTCACTGTCTCAAGAATGTCTCGATGCTCTTCTGGGACATGGTCGAGGAGAGCCTTTCGTGGCGTGGTGTAGCCCAACTGCTTGCAGACATCCACCGCCGGGAACCAGTGCGTCCCGTCCGGCATGGTCAGTCGGCGGACGCGGGCTCCGGTAGCCGCGTAGACGAAGTCGCCGACGTCGAGCGCATCCTGCTGCGTGCGCGGGTCGGGTTGGTGCTTGCTGGGTTCGATCATGTGAACCACCTCCGCTGCGGAACGTAGGGCGGAGGAATTCGAATATGCCAGCCAGATAAACGATGTTCACCATTGCGAGGGAAGGTTGTCTGTTCGGCTTGCGATCCAGGCGAGCACCACGAAGGGGGCCGTCG
>NZ_JBHVDX010000507.1:0-1146 GCF_042802555.1 Streptomyces sp. NPDC057474
CCGTCTGGCGGCGGCGTTGGCGCCGGAGGTGGACGAGGTCCTGACCCGCCACCCCCTGCGCGAACTGGTCACCTCCAGCGAACCGTTGCCGCTGCTGGTGGAACGGGAACGGGCCCTGTTCGGCTCCTGGTACGAGTTCTTCCCGCGTTCCGAGGGCACCCCCGAGCAGCCCCACGGCACATTCCGCACCGCCGCCCGCCGCCTGCCCGCGATCGCACGCATGGGCTTCGACGTCATCTACCTGCCCCCGATCCACCCGATCGGTACGACCTTCCGCAAGGGCCGCAACAACACCCTCTCCCCCACCCCCGACGACGTCGGCGTGCCCTGGGCGATCGGCTCCCCCGACGGCGGCCACGACGCCGTCCACCCCGACCTGGGCACCATCGAGGACTTCGACTTCTTCGTCGCCGAAGCCCGCACGCTCGGCCTGGAAGTGGCCCTCGACTTCGCCCTGCAGTGCTCCCCCGACCATCCCTGGGTGCACAAACACCCCGAGTGGTTCCACCACCGCACCGACGGGACCATCGCCTACGCCGAGAACCCGCCGAAGAAGTACCAGGACATCTACCCCATCGCCTTCGACGCCGACATGCCCGGCCTCATCACCGAGACCACCCGGGTACTGCGGCACTGGATGGACCACGGGGTGCGGATCTTCCGCGTCGACAACCCCCACACCAAACCGGTCGTCTTCTGGGAACAGGTCATCGCCGACGTCAACGCCACCGACCCCGACGTCATCTTCCTGGCCGAGGCCTTCACCCGCCCGGCGATGATGCACACCCTGGCCGCCACCGGCTTCCAGCAGTCCTACACCTACTTCACCTGGCGCACCACCAAACAGGAACTCACCGAGTACGCCACCGAACTGGCGGGCGAGGCCGCCGCCTACATGCGGCCGAACTTCTTCGTCAACACCCCCGACATCCTCCACGCCTTCCTCCAGGAAGGCGGCCGCCCGGCCTTCGAGCTGCGCGCCGTCCTGGCCGCGACCCTCTCCCCCACCTGGGGCGTCTACTCCGGCTACGAACTCTGCGAGAACACCCCACTCAAACCGGCCAGCGAGGAGTACCTCGACTCCGAGAAGTACCAACTCCGCCCGCGCGACTGGGACACAGCCGAACAAGACGGACGTACGATCGC
>NZ_JBHVDX010000508.1:0-1130 GCF_042802555.1 Streptomyces sp. NPDC057474
GCCTGAAGGGGCGCGGGGAACTGCGCGAGCAACCACGTACCCACCCGCACCCGCCCCCGTGACCTGGTCGCCGACGCCTCCGCCCCGGCCGACGCCCGCACCCAGTCCGGCGCCTGGGTCAACACCGCCGTCAACGCCGACATCTCGGTCGGCGCGGCCGCCTCGGGCCTCCTGGTGGCCCACTTCTCCCCGACCCTCGGCTTCGCCCTCGCGGGCGGGGCGGCGCTGCTCGCGGCGACCGCCGTGGGGGCGGGGAGGCGGCGGGGCCGTGCGGTGCGGCCGTGGGAGAGCGCGGTGGAGTCGGAGCGGGGCGCTGCGGAGCGAACCGGCGAACTGAGGTGAGCGGGGTCCGAACGACTCGCACAGGCCCCTGAAACAGCGGTAGGGGCACCCGGTGTCGGGTGCCCCTACCTGTGGGGTGAGGAAGGCCTCGTACCTCCGGGGGGAGCCGAGGTGTCGGCCTTCCCGGCGGGGGAGGAGGAGCCGGTCTCCCGGGGTGTGGGGGAGGAAGACGCGGTCCGCCTGGAGGGATGACGGCCGGTCGGCGGTCACCCCTTCCGGTGGTTCGTGCGGGCCCCTGTGAGGGCTCAGTCGTTCGAGCGGTCGGCGGTGACCTTGCCGGAGTCGAGGTTCACCCTCCAGTCGCTGCCGGTGCCGTCGGCGGCGGTGGTGTCGACCTCCCAGGCCTTGTCCTTGCTCTCCTCGTCGAGGTCGACGGAGGTCACCGTGCCCTTGCCGGCGGCAGCCTCGGCGGCCTCCGCGGCGGTCACGGAGCTGCCCTTCAGGACGGCCCGGATCTGCTCGGTCTCGGCGGCGTCGTCACCGTCGTCGTCCCGGTCGGCGTGCGAACCGAGGACCTTGCCGGTGCCGGGGTCGACCTGGACGCTGAACCACTTGCCGCCGTTGGTCAGGACGTCGACGTCCCACACCAGGTTCGTGCCCTCGTCGTCGAGGTCGGCCGAGACCGCCGTACCGGCCCGGTGCTTCAGCGCGGCGTCCACGGCGTCGGCGGCCGTGACATCCGCGGCCTTCGCCTCGGCGGCGTCCTCCGCCTTGTCGTCCGCGTCGTCCCGGGCGCCCGTGCCGGAGTTGTCGTCGGCCGCGTCGTTCTCGTCGTCGGCGTCGTCCGC
>NZ_JBHVDX010000509.1:0-1121 GCF_042802555.1 Streptomyces sp. NPDC057474
GAGACGGATCAGGCCGCCCCGGCGAACGCATCGCCGGCCGCAACGCACGATCAGCGCGCCACTGCCGACGCCGACCCTCCGGAACATCGCTGGTCTTCAAACTCCAGTCCGCCGTGGCCACGTCGCACACCTCCGAGATCAAAGTGTTGCGACGACCAGTTGAATCCACCCTCGCTCCCGCGGTCCGTGTGAAAGATGACGCCGCGCACGTCTCCGCCACGGGTCGTCGCGGCCATGTGCAGGGCGGCGACGACGAGTTCGGCATCGTGGCGTGCCCCCATCGCGTAGCCCAGCAGACGCCGGGAGAAGAGGTCGATGACCGTGGCCAGGTACAGCTTGCCCTCGCCGGTTTCGATCTCCGTCATGTCCCCGCACCAGACCAGGTCGGGTGCCTCGGCGGTGAAGTCCCGGCGCACGAAGTCCGGGGCGGCCGGCCGCTTCCCCGGCCGGGTCAGCCCCCGCCGTCTGCGCACCTTCCGCGCGACCAGGCCCAGCTCGGCCATGATCTTCGCGATGGTGTTCACCGAGACCCGCCAGCCCTGCCGGACCAGCCTGATCCAGATCTTCGGCGAGCCGTAGGTGCCGCCGGAGTCGTCGAACTCTCCCTTCACCGCCTCGGTCAGATGCTGTCTGCGCAGCTCACGCCGGGTGGGCTGGTGGGTGCGCTGCTTGTAGAACCACGACTCGCTCACGCCCAGGGCGCGGCAGGAGACGCGGTGCGAAATGCCGTGCTCGGTCCTGAAGTCGCTGATCACCCCGACGACGGACGCCGGGTCCGCCACGGCTACTTCACCCACAGGACCATGCAGCGTTTGAGCACATCACGCTCCATGACCAGCTCCTTGTTGTCCCGCCTGAGCTGGGCATTCTCCCGCCTCAGACGCTCCAGCTCGTCACCACCAGCCGGTGCGGCCCCCGTCCGGCGGGCACGGGAGACCCAGCTCGCCAGCGTGGTCTCGTTGATCCCCAGGTCCTCAGCGACCTCCGCGATCGTCTTGCCGGTCTCCATGACGATCCGTACAGCTCCCTCACGGAACTCCGGCTCGAACTTCCGTCGCTTCTCCGCCATGACTCCCAACTTCCCCTGCAGTCACGGTCTCTACGCTACGAGGGGAGGGACA
>NZ_JBHVDX010000510.1:0-1100 GCF_042802555.1 Streptomyces sp. NPDC057474
GACTCGTCCTCGTCGGCCGCCCCGCTGGTGGTTGACGCGACGACACGGCTAGTTGTGGGGCGGGCGGGCGGGCATGAGTTTCCTGGACAACCTCTGGCGCGGGCGGGCCTCGGAGTTCGACGCGGGCAACGCGGCGACCAACGCGATCGAGCTGACCAAGCGGCACCAGAAGGTGTCCCTCTCCAAGCAGAACGCCGCGGCGGGCCATCTGCGCGTCAACCTGTCCTGGCGGATGCGGACGTCCGACATCGGCGGGCCGAAGCGGCAGAGTGTGCTGCGGCACCCCTTCAGGGCGCTCAGGCCGGAGGAGGTGCAGGCGCACAGCCAGAGCATGGTGAACGTCGACCTCGACCTCGGCTGCCTGTACGAGCTGGCCGACGGCACGAAGGGGGTCGTGCAGCCGCTGGGCGGCTTCCTCGGGGACATCAACGATCCGCCGTACATGCGGCTCAGCGGGGACGACCGGTTCGGGTCGGGGTCCGGCGAGACGATGTACATCAACCTGGACCACCGGGACGCCTTCAAGCGGATGCTGGTGTTCGTCTACATCTACGACCAGACGCCGGCGTTCGACCGTACGCACGCGGTCGTGACGCTGTATCCGAGCAACGGCCCGCGCATTGAGATAGGCCTGGACGAGAGGCACCCCCAGGCTCGGTCGTGCGCGGTGGTGATGATCGAGAACGTCAAGGGGGAGATCACTGTGCGCCGGGAAGTGAAGTTCGTGTACGGCTTCCAGGCGGAACTTGATCGGTTGTATGGGTGGGGGCTGCAGTGGGGGCGCGGTTACAAGACAAAGGCCGAGCAGCGGTGAGGATCTGGTTCGCCCGGGGGCGCCCCCGGGTCGCAGGTCCTCAGCGGCCGATGAACTGCGGCCCCTGCGGCGGTAGGCGGAAGCTCGGGTCCAGGGCCGCTGCCGTGGGCTGGGGGTAGCCGTACGCCGGGCCGTTGGCGGTGGCGGGGGTCGGCTGGGGGTGTGGGTAGCCGTAGGCCGGCTGGGTGGGCTGTTGCGCGGGGGCCGCCGGGGGGTAGCCGTACGCGGGCTGGGACGGGACGCCCGTGGAGGGCTGCTCCGGGGGCAGGGGGGCCGAGATCTCCGG
>NZ_JBHVDX010000511.1:0-1099 GCF_042802555.1 Streptomyces sp. NPDC057474
CTAGGGCCTGTGTGAGGTCGTGATCAATTTCGGGTTCTGGTCCCGTGTGGGGGCAGGACCTGATAGGACGCTGGGTGTGACACGTAGGCAACTCACCGACGAGCAATGGGAGTTCATCGAGCCGTACCTCCCTATAGGCGAGTACGGTCCGTATCCCGAGCGGCTGCGGGAGCAGTTCGAGGGGGTGATCTGGCGGTTCCGGTCCAGCGCCCAGTGGCGCGAGATGCCCTCCGAGTTCGGACCGTGGCCGACGGTCTACGGGCGCTTTCGCGTCTGGCGGGACGCCGGGGTCTTCTCCGCTCTTCTGGAAGGCATGATCGCGGAGGCCGCCCGCCGGGGACAGACGGACTTATCCCTGGTCAGCGTGGACTCCACCACTGCCCGCGCCCATCACGACGCCGCCGGGATGCGTATAGGCAAGGAGGTCATGGACGCCCTTGAAGAAGCTGCCGCCGAGCAGGAGCGGGCCCGGCAAAAGGGGGCGGCTCGCCAGAACAGAACGGACAGGACGGCAGGGATGGCCCCGAGCGGGAAGAGCGGCGGCGCGTCAGGCGACGGCGCAAGCTCCGCTTGAACCAAGCCCTGCTCGGCAGATCCCGTGGTGGGCTGACGAGCAAGGTTCATCTCGCCGCGGACCGCAAGTGCCGTCCGCTGTCGCTCGTACTGACCGCAGGACAGGCCGCCGACAGCCCGCAGTTCGTCCCCGTGTTGCAGAAGGTGCGGGTCCGTCTGCCTGTCGGCCGCCCCCGAACCCGGCCCGACGCTGTCGCCGCGGACAAGGCCTACTCGTCCCGCGCTATCCGCTCTTACCTGCGCAAACGCAACATCAAGGCCGTCATCCCGGAGAAGAAGGACCAGGCCGCCAACCGGAAGAAGAAGGGCAGCCGGGGCGGCCGCCCCACATGCCACGACAGCGATCTTTACAAGGAGCGGAACACCGTCGAGCGGCTCATCAACAAGTTAAAGGCATGGCGAGGCGTCGCGACTCGATACGACAAGACGCCCGAGAGCTACCTCGCCGGCCTCCACCTCCGTGCCTCGATGATCTGGATCAACGACCTCCTGAAGGCCAGCTGATCACAACGTCACACAGGCCCTA
>NZ_JBHVDX010000512.1:0-1090 GCF_042802555.1 Streptomyces sp. NPDC057474
GCCCCTGGGTCGGGCGCGCGCCCTCTTCGAGCCGTGTACACCTCGATATATCGACATGTTCATGACTATCATGGAAAGCCGTTCCACACTGTTGTGCGCACGACTCGCCCGGAAGCCGCCGCAGAAGGAGCCCCTGTGCCGAACCACAGCCGAGTCACGCGTCGCCTCAGCCTGAAGACCGCCCTCGCCGCGGCGGTTCTGCTGCCCCTGTCCCACGCCCGGTTGTCCGCCGAACCCGCCGTCGCGGCGGAGGATGCGGCGGAGGAAACGGCGGCGGAACTCGTCGGCCCCCGTCTCGACACCATGTCGTTCAACCTGCGCTACGCGAGCACCACCCGGCCCAACAGCTGGGCCGAGCGCAGGCCGGTGATGCGGGAACTGCTGCGGCAGGAGGCACCCCATGTCATCGGCACCCAGGAAGGCCTCCACCAGCAACTGCTCGACATCGAGGCCGACCTCGGAGCGAACTACCGCTGGATCGGCACCGGACGCGCGGGCGGCAACCGCGACGAGTTCATGGCGGTCTACTACGACACCCGCCGACTCGCGCCCGTCGAGTACCGGCACTTCTGGCTCTCCGACACTCCGGAGGTGCCCGGGTCGAACACCTGGGGCGGCGGCTCCATCCGGATGGTCACCTGGGTCCGGTTCCGCGATCTGCAGGACGACGGCAGACAGTTCTACGTCCTCAACACCCACCTCGACAACGCCAGCCAGTACGCCCGCGAGCGTGCCGCGGCCCTGATCGCCCAGCGCGTCGCCGGGTTCGACCGGTCGCTCCCCCTCGTCGTCACCGGCGACTTCAATGTCGCGGCCCACAAGAACGCGGTCTACGACACGATGCTGGGTGCCGGGCTCGTCGACACCTGGGACACGGCGGCGGAGCGCAACGACCTCTACGCGACGTTCCACGGCTACCGCCCGCTGACCCCGGGCGGCGACCGCATCGACTGGATCCTGACCACACCGGGCATCACGGCGCACCGGGCGGCCATCAACACCTACTCGTCGAACGGCCAGTTCCCCAGCGACCATCTGCCCGTACAGGCGTCGCTGACGCTGGGCTGAGGATCTCACCGGAGTCCGTGGG
>NZ_JBHVDX010000513.1:0-1065 GCF_042802555.1 Streptomyces sp. NPDC057474
CGGCGACGCGGTGGATGCGGTGTTTGTGTTTCCGGGGCAGGGGGCGCAGTGGGTGGGGATGGCGGTGGAGCTTCTTGATTCTTCGCCGGTGTTCGCGGCTCGGTTTGTGGAGTGTGGGGCTGCTCTGGAGGGGTTTGTGGAGTGGTCGTTGGTGGATGTGGTGCGGGGGGTGGGGGGTGCGCCCGGGTTGGACCGGGTGGATGTGGTGCAGCCGGTGTTGTGGGCGGTGATGGTGTCGTTGGCTGCGTTGTGGGAGTCGTTCGGGGTGCGGCCGGCTGCGGTGGTGGGTCATTCGCAGGGGGAGATCGCGGCTGCGGTGGTGGCGGGTGCGTTGTCGTTGGTGGATGGTGCGCGGGTGGTGGCGTTGCGGTCGCGGGCGATCGTGGCGTTGGCGGGGCGTGGGGGGATGGTGTCGGTCGCGCTTGATGCGTCGGGTGCGGGCGAGTTGGCGGGGCGTTGGCCGGGTCGGGTGTCGGTGGCGGCGGTGAACGGGCCTGTGTCGACGGTGGTGTCGGGGGATGCGGATGCGTTGGACGAGTTGGTGGTGTTCGCGGAGTCGTCTGGTGTTCGGGTGCGGCGGGTGGATGTGGATTATGCGTCGCATTCGTCTCATGTGGAGTTGATCGAGGCGGAGTTGGCGGAGGTTTTGGCGCCGGTGGTGGCGTTGGAGCCGGTGGTGCCGTTCCTGTCGACGGTGACGGGGGAGTGGGTGGGGTCGGGGGAGACGGATGCGGGGTACTGGTATCGCAATCTGCGCCGGACCGTGTGTCTGGAGCCCGCGGTGGCCGTGCTGCTCGCGGAGGGTCATGGGGCGTTCGTGGAGATGAGTCCGCATCCGGTGCTGGCGGTGCCGGTGGCGGAGACGGTCGAGGCGGCCGGTGTCGATGCTGTGGTGGTGGGTTCGCTGCGGCGGGGTGAGGGGGGTCTGGAGCGGTTCTATCTGTCGTTGGCGGAGGCGTGGGCGCGGGGTGTGTCGGTGGACTGGGCGCCGGTCTTCGAGGGACTGTCGCCGCGCCGGGTGGACCTGCCCACCTACGCCTTCCAACGCAGCCGGTTCTGGCTGGA
>NZ_JBHVDX010000514.1:0-1029 GCF_042802555.1 Streptomyces sp. NPDC057474
GACCAGCGATGTTCCGGAGGGTCGGCGTCGGCAGTGGCGCGCTGATCGTGCGTTGCGGCCGGCGATGCGTTCGCCGGGGCGGCCTGATCCGTCTCGAGTCGTGCAGCGCCAGTTCTGGCGGCTGATCGCCACAGGGGTCACGACGGTGGAGGCGTCGTTGGCGGTCGGCGTGTCGTGGCCGGTGGGTGCGAGGTGGTTTCGTCACGCTGGCGGCATGCCTCCGATCTCGTTGGCCGAGCCCACGGGCCGGTACCTCGCGTTCGAGGAGCGCGAGGAGATCGCGATCCTCAGGGCGATGAACAAGGGCGTGCGCGAGATCGCCCGCGCCCTGGGGCGTGACCCCGGAACGATCTCTCGCGAACTGCGCCGCAACGCCGCCACGCGCAGCGGCAAGCAGGAGTACCGCGCGACGGTCGCCCAGTGGAAAGCACAGCAGGCCGCCAAGCGCCCGAAGACCGCGAAGCTCACAGGCAACGACAGGTTGCGTGAGTACGTACAGGACCGGCTCGCCGGCAGCGTCCGCCGCCCCGACAACACGATCGTCCCCGGACCCAGGACGCCCGCATGGAAAGGGCTGAACAAGCCGCACCGGCAGGACAGACGATGGGCGACGGCATGGAGCCCGGAGCAGATCTCGCACCGTCTCCATGCCGACTTCCCCGATGATGAGTCCATGCGCATCAGCCACGAAGCGATCTACCAGGCGCTGTTCATCGAGGGCCGTGGCGCGCTCAAGCGGGAACTGGTCACGTGCCTGCGCACCGGCCGGGCGCTGCGGACTCCCCGTGCACGGTCACAGAACAAGCCGCAGGGGCATGTCACCGCGGACGTCGTCCTCAGCGAACGCCCCGCCGAGGCCGCAGACCGCGCGGTCCCCGGACACTGGGAAGGCGATTTGATCATCGGGACGGGTCGCTCCGCGATCGGCACGCTGGTCGAGCGCAGCAGCCGCTCCACGCTCCTGGTGCACCTGCCCCGGCTCGAGGGCTGGGGTGAGAATCCGCCCGTGAAGAACGGCACCTCACTCGG